>CAZXWM010000010.1:1035-17387 GCA_964644215.1 uncultured Phormidium sp. | reverse complement strand
AAGACTGCGACGAAAGCTAAGTCCCCAAGATGATGCTTTTGATCGCCGACAACTGTAGTTTTCGGGTCTTTCATGGCATCACTGACAGGACGACGGGTTCTCATCGGCATAACCGGCGGTATTGCAGCCTACAAAGTCTGTGAGGTGGTCTCCAGACTGGTTCAGGACGGGGCTGAGGTTCGCGTCATTCTTACCTCGGGGGCGCAGGCCTTTGTCACCCCTCTAACCCTGGCGACCCTATCACGGCATCCCGCCTATACCGATGAGAGCTTCTGGCAGTCGATTCATGGACGACCCCTACATATTGAATTAGGAGAGTGGGCCGATGTCTTTGCGATTGCGCCCCTAACCGCCAATACCCTCGCCAAACTCAGTCACGGGTTTGCCGATAACCTGCTAACCAATGTTGTTTTAGCCTCAACCTGTCCCGTGTTACTCGCACCGGCGATGAACACGGATATGTGGGAACAACAAACGGTTCAGGAAAATTGGCAGCGATTACAAGAGAATCCTCGCTTTCATGGGATTTCCCCAGGAGCGGGGCTTTTGGCCTGCGATCGCGTGGGGGTGGGCCGCATGGCCGAGGGCGATCGCCTCGTCACCCACATCGAATCCCTCCTCCATAGCGGTGGAAAACAAGATTTAGCTGGATATCACGTTCTCGTCAGTGCCGGGGGAACACGGGAGTATTTCGACCCAGTTCGCTTTATTGGCAATCCCTCTACCGGCAAAATGGGAGTCGCCGTCGCTCAAGCGGCCGCTCATCGCGGGGCCAACGTGACCTTAGTTCACAGTTGCCTCAATGCCAACGCCATTGCCCAACTCTCGGAGATTGACAGTATCCCGGTCACCAATGCCGAGGAAATGCGTCAACAGATGCAGCAGCATTTTCCCCAAGCAGACTGGGTGGTGATGGCAGCGGCGGTGGCTGATGTGAAACCGGCGCAATACTACGGGCAAAAGTTAGCCAAAGATAAGCTCCCTGAGTCCCTGCCTATTGTGCCGGTGGCCGACATTGTGGCCGAGTTGGCGGCACAGAAACAACATCAGCAACGAGTGATTGGCTTTGCCGCTCAAACCGGCGATATTGTTGCCCCCGCCTTGCAGAAGTTACGGCGGAAAAAACTCGATGCGATCGTCGCCAATCCCGTTGATGTCCCGGATGCTGGCTTTGGCAGCACCACCAATCAAGCGGTGTTTATTGATGCCAATGGCAATCAAAGTGCGATGAACTCCTGCACGAAACTGCAACTGGCCCATTATCTTCTGGATTGGGTGGACCGTTTGCAGCCCCTCTCAAATGAGTAACTGACCCAGAACGGAATAGATGATAGATCTAGAAGCTCCCATTCAGTATTACGACAGCATTCAACCCCATGGCATGGTTCTGGTCTTATCAGAGCCATCTGATGGCGATCGCCAGATCCTCCAGCTTAGCGGCAATAGCGAAGCCTTCTTAGCTATCCCCCCCGAGGATCTGTTGGGACAACCCCTCACTCACCTCCTCGACCCCAAACAGCGTCAGGCTTTGGATGCTGCCGCCTCGGAACTCGATCCCACCATTCCCCCTCGCTTGAGTCTTACCCTAACGGTGAAGAATCAGGCTAAATCCTTCCAAGGACGAGTTCATCATAATCCCGATGGCATCCTGGTTTTAGAGTTGGAACCCGAACGCCAGGAGACGGAGATCTCTTTAACCCGGTTCTACCAAATGGTGCGCTCTCACATACGTCAGTTACAGATGACGGACAATATCCAACATCTGTGTCAAACCGGCGTTGAGAGTCTTTACGAGTTTACGGGATTCGATCGGGTCATGGCCTATGAGTTTAATCCTCAAGGCCATGGCATAGTTGTAGCCGAGGCTAAGCGAGAGGATCTCCCGGCCTATTTGGGCCTGCATTACCCCGATGCTGATACTCGTCCCTGTCGTCATCTGTTTAGTCGCAACTACAGTCGCCTAATTCCCGATGCTCATGTGGAGAATGTTCCCCTAATTCCTCGCGAGAATCCTAGTACGGGGGCGCCGCTGGATTTAACCTATTGCGAGTTACGGGGGGTTTTTTCTTGTCACCAAACCTATTTGAAAAATATGGGGGTGCGCTCAACCCTGGTGATGTCTCTGTTTCGACAAAAGCAACTCTGGGGTCTGATTTCTTGTCATCACCTGACCGCGAAATATCTGTGCGAGTCTCAACAGGAGGCCTGTACGTTGCTGGTTCAGGCTATGTCCCTGGAGTTATCGGTCAAAAGTCAGACGACCGAATATGCCGATCGCGTGGCCTGTCAGCGTAAGTTATCCCACTTACTTGAGTCGATGTCGGACACTCAAGATTGGGTCAAAGGCGCGTTGGACCATGAGGATACATTTTTGGGCATGGTGGCCGCATCCGGGGCCGTGATTTATCGGGATGGGGTCTGTGATTTTGTGGGAAAAACCCCCTCCCAGTTACAAATTTTGCGTTTAGTCCCCAAGATTGAGACTCAAATCAGGGATGATCAGGTCTTTGCTTGCGATCGCCTAGAAGACATTGATGAAACCGCCGCTTGCTATTCTCAGGCGGGGAGTGGGGTGCTGGCGATCGCCATCTCCCCAGCTTTGCGCCATTATATTCTCTGGTTTCGCCCCGAATATTGCCAGACGGTGCGTTGGGCCGGGAATCCTAACCAAGTTATCGAAAAAAACCTTGACGATGATGGAACGCTGCGCCTCTCGCCACGGGGTTCGTTTGCTGAATGGTCTGAACAAGTGAAGGGACAATCCTTACCCTGGCAAGATTGGGAAACTGAAGCCGCTTTGGCGTTGCGAGATGCCATTTTGAAGGTGGTGATTCGTCAGGCCGATGCCTTGGCTAAGTTAACTCAGGAGTTAGAACGCTCTAATGCTGAGTTGGAGAAGTTTGCTTATGTGGCCTCTCATGATTTGCAAGAACCGTTAAATCTGGTCTCAAGTTATGTGCAGTTGCTGGAGATGCGATATGGCGATCGCCTCGATCAAGATGCTCACGACTTCATTGGCTTTGCCGTCGAAGGCGTCACTCATATGCAGCGGCTGATTGATGATCTCCTGGCCTATTCCCGCGTCGGATCTCGTGGCGAGCCATTTCGGCCGGTGTCAGTCAATGAGGTGGTGGCCCGAGTACGGACGAATTTACAGGCTCGTATTGAAGAAAGTCATGCCATCATTGATTCAGATGATTTACCCGATGTGATGGCCGATGAGATTCAGTTGATGCAACTGTTCCAAAACTTGATTGGCAATGCTCTCAAGTTTCACGGGGAATCTCCCCTACATATCCGCATTAGTGCTAAGCGAGAGGATGAGATGTGGCGTTTCTGTGTTCAGGATAATGGCATTGGCCTAGAACCCCAGTTCGCAGAACGTATTTTCTCGATTTTTCAGCGCTTACATACCCGTGATGAATATCCCGGCACTGGCATTGGCTTGGCCATTTGCAAACGGATTGTTGAACGTCACGGTGGACGCATTTGGGTAGAATCGTCTGTTGGCGCTGGGTCTCAATTTTATTTTACGCTCCCTGTCTGTCAACTCAGGCCGATCAAAGATGTTTGAGGAGAGTGATTCGTATTGGATATATTTCGGATGAAACGTCGGAAAATTTTGCTGGTTGAAGATAATTTGGCTCATGTGCGCTTGATTCAGGAAGCGTTTAAGGAAAGCCAGTTATCTCATGAGATGGTGGCGGTGAAAGATGGGGTCGAAGCCATGGAGTATTTGCATCAACGGCCCCCTTATGAGGATGCGGCCTTACCGGATGTGATCCTGCTGGATTTGAATTTACCGCGCAAAGATGGCCGAGAAGTGTTGGCGGAACTCAAGGGAAATCCCAAGTTATCTCGGATTCCAGTTTTGGTGTTGACAACCTCGAATAATGAAAAAGATATTCAAGAAAGTTATCGCCTCCATGCTAACTGTTACATCCAGAAATCCCAAAACTTACAACAGTTGTTGTCAATTGTGGATATGATTCAGCGCTTTTGGCTAGAGGTTGTCACGCTCCCTCTCGATGCTTGAGGGGGAGTTTGAGTGATATCACCAGGAAGAACAGTTCCCCAAATTCCTAGATGGGGAGCAGAGCAATCTGCACTCAAAGCGGAACTCTTGTAATGGGGATCATTACGATAATCTTAAGAAAACTCGCAAATCTGCTTTTTTGTGACCAGCACGTTTAAGCATCCATCCTAACCTGATCCCGGTGTATTTGGGCTAAGTTGTGATTATTATCTAACAAATACTAAGTTTTGTATCTATATTCAGCTTCATGTCCGATCCCGAGGGGAAAAAATTGCATAATATGGACAAGACTTTAAAATAGTTTACTTTTAATATGTCCGTTAACTCAGTCAATATCCTACTGATTGAGGATAATCCTGCAGAAGCTAGGCTACTGCAAGAGCTACTCAAACAAGCCTCCCCGACTCGTTTTAAGTGGACTTGTCAGTCTCGCCTACAGGCGGCGATCGCCATCCTGAAAGAGCAGTCCTTTGATGTGATTCTGCTCGATCTGACGTTGCCTGATAGTCAGGGGTTAGAGTCTCTGACGGCGATCGCCAGGATTCGTCCTCAAGTTCCAATTGTGGTGTTAACCAACACCGATGATGACGATTTGGCTCTCGAAGCGATGCGAACGGGTGCCCAAGACTATCTCTTCAAACGCCAGGCCAACACGGAACTTTTGGCCCGTTCCGTGCGCTATGCCATTGAACGCAAGCAAGCCTCAGAGGAAGTTCGGCAAGCCAAGGAGGACCTCGAACAGCGAGTTCAGGAGCGCACGGCGGAACTGGCCCGGACGAACCGGCAATTGCAACGGGAAGTCCGCGATCGCCAACGGATTCAGCAGGCCCTGATTCGCGAAAAAGAACTCGCTCAGGTGACGTTGCACTCCATTGGCGATGCCGTCATCGCCACCGATGCCAACGGCCGGATTCAATCCCTCAACCCAGTGGCAGAAACCCTGACGGGATGGAAATCCAACGCCGCTCAGGGCCATTCTCTCGATACAGTCTTACGGCTGTGGGATGAGACGACGCATACCCCCGTACAAGATTTACTCGAACAGGTGTTGCGCCACGGGGCTGCCTTAGATCCCTCGGAACGCCGTTTGGTGGGGGCCAATGAAACCCAGGAATTTTTTGTAGAACTCTCGGCCGCACCGATTCGCCTCGATGATGGCAATATCGTCGGCGGGGTTCTCGTCTGTCGTGATGTCACCCCCGCCCGCAGTCTAGCCCAACAACTGTCTTGGCAGGCTCGCCATGATGCCCTAACCGGACTTCCCAATCGACGGGAGTTTGAACATCGTCTGGAGGCGGCGATCGCCAATTCCCGCGTCACTGATACCATCCATGTCCTCTGTTATCTCGACTTAGATCGCTTCAAAATCGTCAACGATACCTGTGGCCATATGGCCGGGGATGAACTGCTACGGCATATGAGTGCCTTATTGCAACACCATACCCCTAAGGCAGACCTCTTAGCTCGCTTAGGGGGGGATGAGTTTGCCCTACTGCTGCATCACTGTAGTCTCGATGAGGCTCAAGAACACGTCCAAGAGTTAATTGAGCGTATTCGCGCCTTTCGCTTTGTTTGGGACGATAGCACCTTCACCGTGGGGGCGAGTGCCGGACTCGTGGAAATTAACGCCCAAACCGATAGTTGGGCTCATGTCCTCAGTGCCGCCGATACGGCCATGTATGCGGCCAAAGATGGGGGCCGCAATCGTTTACAGGTTTATCAAAGTGATGACGATGACATGGTGCAACGTCATGGCGATATGCAATGGGTGTCGCGGATTGTCAAAGCCTTAGAAGAGGATCGCTTCTGTTTATACGCGCAACGAATTGTTCCGGCGGACCCGCAACGGCGATCGCGCGATCGCTATGAAATCCTCCTCCGTCTCCAAGACGAACATGGCAACATTGTCAGTCCAGGGGCCTTCATGCCAGCGGCTGAACGCTATGATCTCATGCCCGCTATTGACCGCTGGGTAGTGCGGCAACTGTTCTCGCAACTGCGTCATTTACCAGACCAGTGGGAACAGCCGAAACCCCTTTATATGGTCAATCTCTCAGGGGCCAGTTTCAATGATGAGCGCTTCTTGGCCTTCCTGCGAGAACAATTCTGGCTGCACCACATTGCCCCCTCGATGATCTGTTTTGAGATTACCGAAACCGTTGCCATCTCCAATATCAACCAAGCCGTTCAGTTTATCTATCAACTCAAACAACTTGGCTGTTGCTTCGCCCTCGATGACTTTGGTAGCGGGATGTCCTCTCTCAACTACCTGAAAAACTTACCCGTTGACTACCTCAAAATCGATGGTCACTTTATTCGCAATGTCGAAACCGACGCCATTGATGCGGCCACCATCGAGGCTATCAATCATATGGGCCATGTCATGGGCCTACAAACCATTGCCGAGTTTGTGGAAAATCCAGCCATTTTGCAAAAAGTGCAACATCTCGGTGTGGATTTCGTCCAAGGCTATGGCATTGCTCTGCCTGAACCGTTGACCCTCCCAAAGTCCACCCCCTCCCGCAACCGCTCGCGACCCCGAAAAAACCACTCAGCCATCACCCCGAAACGCCTAAAGGCCGCTGAGGTAGTCTCACTACCTCAACTGACGGCTTCAGGCTACCCGAAACTTAAACCTATGGGGGATTCCGTTGCGCCAACGGAGGGCTAAACTGGCTTAAGCAGACTCAGGTTTTGGGAGAGACGATGGGTGCATCACAACCTCACTGGTTGAGCGTTTCTCCACCATTTCTCGGGTAATCACACAACGAGAGACATCCTTGCGGGAGGGTAACTCATACATCACTTCGAGCATTAGTTCCTCAACAATGCTGCGCAAGGCCCGCGCCCCTGTTTTACGACGATAGGCTTCTTTGGCGATCGCCCGCAAGGCATCGGGACGAAACTCCAACTTGACATTGTCCATGTCCATCAGCTTCTGATATTGCTTAATCAGCGCGTTCCGAGGTTGGGTGAGAATCTGGACGAGGGTATCCTCATCCAAGGGTTCTAACACCGCTTCGATGGGAATGCGTCCAATAAACTCAGGAATCAGACCAAACTTAACTAAATCTCCCGGTTCGAGATTGCTGAGGACATCCACAGTGCGCTTGTCACGGGGTTTGCTGTCCCCAGGCTGGACAAAGCCAATACTCTTTTTACCCATACGCTGTTCGACTAGCTTATCGAGACCGACAAAGGCCCCGCCACAGATAAAGAGAATATTACGGGTATCAATTTGAATACAGTCTTGATAGGGATGCTTACGACCCCCTTGAGGTGGGACATTAGCCACAGTCCCCTCCAACATTTTCAGCAGGGCCTGCTGGACACCTTCTCCAGAGACATCCCGCGTAATGGAGGGATTTTCACTCTTACGGGCCACCTTGTCGAGTTCGTCAATGTAGATAATCCCCCGTTGGGCTTCTTCCACATCGAGATCTGCCACTTGTAACAGCCGCAGCAGAATGTTTTCCACATCTTCCCCCACATAGCCTGCTTCCGTTAATGTGGTCGCATCAGCCACCGCGAAGGGCACTTCGAGGATATTGGCCAAGGTTTGAGCCAAGAGGGTTTTACCGCTCCCTGTGGGGCCAATTAGCAAAATGTTGGACTTTTGCAGTTCCACATCATCGCCTTCGGCTTGATTTTGATTGGCACTCAGGCGCTTGTAGTGGTTATAAACGGCGACCGATAAGACCTTTTTGGCGGACTCTTGTCCGATGACATGATCGTCGAGATAATGCTTGATTTCAATAGGTTTAGGAATCTGCCCGAGAGAGAGCTTCGCCGAATGGGGGCGACGACGTTCAGGGGATTCCGAGCGTTGTGCGCTAGGGGGGGCTGCGGCACCCGAATCGTACAACTCTTCATCGAGAATTTCGTTGCACAAGTCTACGCATTCGTCACAAATGTACACGCCGGGACCGGCGATGAGTTTGCGAACTTGCTCCTGAGACTTGCCGCAGAAGGAGCATTTTAGGTGAGAGTCGTACTTGTTCGGCATAAGCTTTCTCTTGCGGAAATTCAGCCTTGATGGGTTAGGGACAATTGAATCACGAGGTCAGGGGGCCTGTGGGTAGACACCAGACTGAGGATAGCCTCAGCTTATGCCTGATGACGAGTTCGGAGAGTGTTTCCCCAGCACACTCTCCGAGACAGATTAGTTTGAGGCGGCTAAGGCAACGGGAGTTTGTGCGATAACCGTATCAACTAACCCATACTCTCGGGCTTCTTCTGCGGACATGAAGAAGTCCCGTTCGGTATCGGCTTCAATGCGCTCTAGGGGCTTACCGGTATGTTTGGCTAACAGGCGGTTCAAGGTACTCTTATGGTAGAGAATTTCCTTGGCCTGAATTTCAATATCTACCGCTTGTCCTTGAGCGCCACCAAGGGGTTGGTGGATCATAATCCGGGAGTTGATCAAGGACATCCGTTTCCCCGGAGCGCCGGCGGCTAGGAGAAAGGCTCCCATGCTGGCGGCTAGGCCAAAACAGATGGTGACGACATCGGGGCGCACCTGCTGCATCGTGTCATAGATGGCCATCCCGGCTGTAACTGAACCGCCGGGGGAGTTGATATAGAGTTGGATGTCTTTTTCGGGGTCGTCGGCATCGAGGTAGAGCAGTTGGGCGACGATGGAGTCGGCGACTGCGTCATCGACGGGCGTTCCGAGGAAGACAATCCGTTCTCGCAGCAGACGGGAGTAGATATCGAAGGCACGTTCGCCCATCCCGGACTGTTCCACCACCATGGGGATGGTTCCTTGGGGGCCAGAATAAATTTGGGGCTGGGACAGGCTCATCAAGTCATGCCCGTGGGCTTGGGATCTCAACATAGATTTAGAGGTTCAGCTCGCAGTGGGTAAACCGTGAGAGGGGTTAGGAGTCTTGGGTTTCGTTCTCGTCAGCGTCGGCCGTCTCTTCGGCCGCTTCGTCGTCGTCTGACAAACTGCCTTCGGGAACTAGCTCGATCTTAGCGCGTTCTCGTAGCCAATTGAGGGCTTTCTGAGAAAGGAGATCTTTTTCTACGAATCCTTGCAGACGTTCTTCGTCGATGTCGCGATCGCTTAGTTGCTCGCGAATCTCAGCGGCACGTTCGTCTTTTTCACTTTCGGTTGGCTGTAAGTCCTGGAGTTCGGCGATTTTTTCGAGGGCCAGGTCTTGTTTGAGTTTGGCGATCGCCTCGGGACGAGATCGTTCGCGCATGGCCGCCATGTTCTCCTCGTTATAGAGGCTGCGGATATCCATGCCATATTGCTGCAACTGCATTGCTGTTTGGGTCAGCATGAAGTCCACCTCTTGTTTGATGAGGGTTTCAGGCAGTTCAACCTCGATGCAGGCTTCCATTTTGGCCAGCAGGGCGGCCTCGATGTTGCTCTTGGTTTTCTCTTCGGCTTGGTCTTTAAAGCGGGTTTCGATGGATTCGCGAAGTTCGGCCATGGTGTCGAAGTCACTGATGGTTTGAGCAAAGTCATCATCGAGTTCAGGCAGTTCCCGAGCTTTGATGTCGTTGACAGTGACGGTGAAGATGGCTCCTTGGCCGGCAAGTTCCTCGTTGGGATAGTCCTCGGGGAATTTCACCTCGAAGGATTTGGTTTCATCGATGGCCATCCCCACGATGTTTTCGACGAAGCCTTCGATGAAACGCCCTTCGTTGAGTTCGACTTGGGTATCTTCGGCACTGCCGCCGGGGAAGGGTTCGGGATCTCCTTCGCCGTCTTTGGCTAGGAGTTTGCCTTCGTAGTCCACGGTGAGAACGTCACCGAGTTGGGCGGCGCGATCTTCGACGGGGATTAGGTTGGCCTGTTCGAGTCGCTGTTCTTCAAAGAAGGCATCGACTTGAGCGGAGTCGTATACCACTTCTTCGGCAGTAACGTCAAGTCCCTCGTAGTTGCTGACGTTTGCTTCGGGGGGAACGTCTACGGCGATGGAGAAGGTGAGGGGATGGCCGGGGATGAACTGTTGAATCAGCTCGTCCACGGGGGTTCGCAGGGTATAGTTCCCGAGAACATTCAGCTTTTCTTGGTCGAGTGCCTGTTGGAGACTGTCTTCGATGCTGTCTTCGAGAGCGGCAGCTTTGATGCGCTCACTGCCGAGACGCTTGACGAGAATCTGTTGGGGAACTTTACCTTTACGGAATCCCGGAATGTTCGCCGCTTGTGTGAATTTCTGCAAGGTGCGATCGTAGGTTTTCTGGGAAATCTCCGAAGGAATTTCGATTTCCAGACTAATTTGGGATGCGGGAAGCTTTTCCTGGGTTACTTTCATGCCTGGCTTGACTGTTTGATTCTAGTTTGAACTTGGCTGTGGTTTGCTGCCTGTTGATTTGAGATCACCGTCAATCCCATGGGCGATCGCCGGCTCACCGAAACGACTTCTCAACGTCCGTTACGGCATCTATGGTACTCTCAGACCGATGGCGTCGGGACCCTGAGCTTCTAGTCTCTTAGCCATAGTGCAGATCGCTGCGGCTGTACGTTGTCCTTAACAACAAGCGAGGCAATCCAATCTAGTCTAGCCTACTACCGAACGGCCGAGTCAGATGGCTGAGGCAGCGAGCTATCGTTGAATCTGCGTTATGTCTGCGTTATGCTAGATTAGAGTCGTCTGTCGGACAGCGCCCTGGGCCAGCGGGCGGAATCGCCACCGTTGCGCTCAACAGCTAACTCTGCTATTGTGGCTGTCGATGAGCGCGATCGCTCGCCCCAATCTCATCTCGGCTACGACATCTGTTATATTCAAAACCTATTTGCTGATGGACCATCTTCGCAAGCCCCAAGCGGGAGTTTCTGAAGTCTGAGTCCCTAAGCGCCCCCTATTACACCCCTATAGAAACCGTCATACAAACCGTTACGGAACTCATCAAACTATTGTCTAACACCGGATTGAAGACCATTAGGAGGACCCAAAACTTGCCCAAGTCTTATCGAGTTGCTATTCTCGGTGCCACTGGCGCAGTCGGTACTGAGTTAATTGAACTGCTAGAGCGCCGCAACTTCCCCCTGTCACAGCTCAAACTGCTGGCCTCCCCCCGCTCAGCCGGGCGGACAATCTCCTTTCGCGGCGAATCCCTGACAGTCGAAGCCGTCGCGGATGGCTGCTTTCGAGATGTCGATTTGGTCTTAGCCTCGGCGGGCGGATCAATCTCGAAGCAATGGCTACCGCAGGCGGTTGAAGCTGGGGCCGTGGCTATTGACAATTCCAGCGCCTATCGCCTCGATCCTCAGGTTCCGCTTGTGGTTCCCGAGGTGAACCCCCAGGCGGCGTTGCACCATCAGGGCATCATTGCCAACCCCAACTGCACAACCATTTTGATGGCGGTGGCGATTTACCCACTCCATCGGGTGCAGCCGATTCGCCGCATTGTGGTCTCAACCTATCAGTCTGCTAGTGGTGCTGGGGCGCGAGCCATGGAGGAACTCAAAACCCAGGCTCAAGCCATTCTCAATGGCGAGACTCCAACTCCATCGGTGTTGCCCTATCCCTTGGCCTTTAATCTCTTTCCTCATAATTCTCCGATTTCTGAAGGGGGCTATTGTCAGGAAGAGATGAAAATGGTCAATGAGACGCGCAAAATTTTTGCGGCGCCTCAGTTGGCAATTACGGCGACTTGTGTCCGGGTTCCCGTCCTCCGCGCTCACTCTGAAGCCATTAACCTAGAGTTTGAGCAACCCTTCCCTCGGGACCAGGCCTGTGAGATCCTGCGGACAGCACCGGGCGTTATCTTGCAGGAAAATTGGCAGAGTAATTATTTCCCCATGCCGATGGATGCGACGAGCCGTGATGAGGTTCTGGTGGGCCGCATTCGCCAGGATATTTCTCATCCCTGTGGCTTAGAGCTTTGGCTCAGTGGTGACCAAATTCGCAAAGGGGCCGCTCTAAATGCGGTGCAGATTGCGGAATTGCTCAGTCATCATGATGCGGGTAATCCCTCCTCCCCATCGTTGTCGTCTAGCACCTTACAGCAGTGAGGGAGGTTGTGTGATCGATTTTGGACGAGTTCTTACGGCCATGATTGTGCCATTTCATCCCGATGGCACGGTCAATTTTGAGTCAGTTGAGCAATTAGCGGCTCATTTGGTTAACCATGGAACCGAGACGTTGGTGATCTGCGGAACGACCGGTGAGTCGCCAACGCTAACTTGGGATGAGGAATATGAGCTGTTTCAGGTGGTTCAGGGGGCAGTTAGCCAAACCGGTGCTAAGGTGATGGCTGGTACCGGGTCGAACTCGACTCATGAGGCGATTCGAGCCACACAGAAGGCGTCAGCGTTGGGCTTGGATGGGTCTTTGCAGGTGGTTCCGTATTATAATAAGCCGCCGCAAGCTGGACTAGAACGACATTTTCGGGCGATCGCCGAGGCTTGTCCAGAGTTTCCGCTGATGCTATACAACATTCCGGGGCGAACTGGGGTGAGCTTGGAGGCTGAAACCGTGGCTCGTTTGGCCCAATTGCCTAACGTGGTAGCTATTAAAGAAGCCAGTGGGAGTCTGGAACGAGCCAGCGACATTCGCCGCCTGACCAATCCTGAGTTTGCGATCTATTCTGGGGATGATACCCTCACTTTGCCGTTGTTGTCCGTGGGAGGCAAAGGAGTCGTCAGTGTGGCCAGTCATTTGGTGGGCGATCGCCTGCAAGAGATGATTCAAGCCTTTGAGGCGGGACGAAATGCTGAGGCGACGGCGATTCATTTACAGTTAATGCCCTTGTTCCAAGCCTTGTTCTTGACAACCAATCCCATTCCCGTCAAATGCGCGCTGCAACAGTTGGGTTGGCCCGTTGGGAGTCCGCGATCGCCTCTGTGTGACGCTCCCGACTCGGTCGTTCAGTCGATTCAAACTGTTCTCAAACAACTGAACCTCTTGCATTAGCCTCCCGCTTATCCCACCGACTCAAGCGTAGGCCCTTGAGGGCCAGTTCCCCGTCCCTAGCCTCGGGGGAACCGGCCACAAAATTACAGATTTGCCCCAAGTTTTATCCTCACACTCAACGCTCTAGGCTACGGCAACCCTTGCCCTAGGCTCACTTGAATACCATTTACATCGATTCACTCTAACCCATAGTCACACCATGAATAAACCCATGCCTTCTAAACAAATCCGCTCCCGCAACAGTAAAAACACCCCGTCTCAGAACGGTGGCGATCAATCGTCCCCCCTGAAAGTCATTCCTCTCGGTGGTCTCCATGAAATCGGCAAAAACACCTGTGTCTTTGAATACGAAGACGAAATCGTCCTGGTTGACAGTGGCTTAGCCTTCCCCACCGACGCCATGCACGGAGTCAACATCGTCCTACCGGACATCGCCTATCTCAAAGAGAATGCTCATAAAATCAAAGGTCTAGTGGTCACTCACGGTCACGAAGACCATATTGGCGGCATTCCCTATCACCTGAAACAGTTTGACATCCCCGTCATTTATGGTCCTCGCTTGGCTTTGGCCTTGCTCGGTGGCAAACTCGATGAAGCGGGACTGCGTAATAAAACCGAACTGCGCACCGTTCAACCTCGGGATGTCATCACCCTAGGCGAACATTTCTCCTTCGAGTTCATCCGCAATACCCACTCCATGGCCGACAGCTTCACCCTAGCGGTGACGACTCCCGTCGGTGTGGTGGTCTTTACTGGTGACTTCAAGTTTGACCATACCCCCGTCGATGGCGAAAACTTCGACGTGCAACGGTTGGCAGAATACGGCGAGAAAGGCGTTCTCTGCTTGTTTAGCGACTCGACTAACGCCGAGGTTCCTGGACTTTGCCCCTCCGAGCGATCGGTGTATCCCAACCTCGATCGCGTCTTCGGTGAAGCCAAAGGGCGACTAATGGTGACCACCTTCGCCTCTTCCGTGCATCGGGTCAATATGATTTTAGACCTGGCTCAAAAACATGGGCGGTCTGTGGCTGTTGTGGGGCGATCGATGCTCAACGTCATCTCCCATGCTCGCAATCTAGGCTACGTCAAATGTGACGAAAGCCTCTTCAAATCAATCCAAGAAGTGCGTAAGCTGCCCGACAAAGACGTGCTGATTCTCACCACCGGCTCCCAAGGGGAACCGATGGCTGCACTCAGCCGCATCTCCCGTCGTGAACACCGGCAGATTCAGGTTAAAACCGGAGATACCATTGTCTTCTCCGCTAATCCCATCCCCGGCAACACCATCTCTGTGGTCAACACCATCGATCGCCTGATGATGCAAGGAGCCAACGTCATTTACGGTCGGCGTCAAGGTATCCATGTTTCGGGTCATGGTTGCCAAGAAGATCATAAATTGATGTTGGCCCTAACTCGGCCCAAATTCTTCGTTCCCGTCCATGGCGAACATCGGATGTTAATCAAACATTCTCAAACCGCTCAGATGATGGGTGTGCCGGCGGAGAATATGCTGATTATCGATAATGGCTACGTGGTGCAACTGCGTCCCGATAGTCTATCCCTCGGAGGTAACGTTCAAGCCGGTATCGAGTTGGTGGATTCCTCCCACTCCGGGACTGTTCAAAATACCGTCCTCAAAGAACGTCAACAGTTAGCCGAAGATGGTGTTGTCACCACCGCCGTTGCTGTAGGGTGGGATGGCAAGTTAGCCACTCAGCCGGAAGTCCATATTCGCGGTGTTGCTACTGCTGTGGATGACCAACACTTACAGGAAAAAATTTCAGAAACCTTACAAACAGTCCTCGAAGACCGTTGGGATCATTACAACAATTCCGATGACGGTGAGCGTTCCGCCGATTGGTCTGGGCTGAAGTCTCGTCTGGAACGGGAGTTACGCCGCACCATTCGCCGGGAACTCCGCTGTGATCCCCTGTTGGTGTTTATGTTCCAACCCCCAGTTGATGCGGATTACAAACCCGAGACTCAAAATAGCGGCAGCTTGGTGACGAGTCGCTCAAGCAATGGCCGCTCAGCCAATGGCAATGGCCGCTCCAATGGCAGTAAACCCACTAAAGCAACGCCCAAACCCTCGACTCAGGTTGAGACGTCGGGTGATTCCCAGAAAGCCTCGGAACCCTCTAAAACGACCCTGGATGCGGAAAAACGCAACCCCAATCGTCGTCGTCGCACTCGTCCGACGGCCCGAGCCGCCTCCTAGAATCTCTAAGTTCTATATCCCTCGTGTTATGGCTCTGCCATGACACGGGGACTGGGCGGCTCTGCCGCCTGAGAGCGGGAGGCAGAGCCTCCAGGGGAGCATTCCTTGGCAGAGCCAAGGAACGAGAGAGAACAAGATAAGAAAGCGGGGTGTTGTGGTAAACAACACCCCGCTTTTGTCAAAGAAACGAATTGGTCAAGACCCAATTATTTAACAGAGACTTTTCCGCCGGCTTCTTCGATTTGTTTCTTAGCATCTTCAGCCGCATCTTTAGCCACAGCTTCTTTGATGGCTTTAGGTGTGCTTTCGACCATTTCTTTAGCTTCTTTGAGGCCAAGTCCGGTCAAGCCGCGCACAACCTTGAGGACAGCGATTTTCTTGTCGGCGGGGACTTCTTCGAGAATCACGTCAAATTCGGTTTTCTCTTCTTCTTCCTCAGCCGCAGCTGCACCGCCAGCCATCATGCCAGGGGCCATCATCATCATACCGCCGCCAGCAGAAGCAGAGGCATCAACACCGAAGGCTTCTTCGATTTGTTTGACGAGTTCAGAGGCCTCTAACAGAGAGAGGGATTTGAGTTGTTCGAGAATTTGATCAGTTTGTTCAGACATTGAGTAACACTCCGTTGGGATTAATGAATTGTTGGACGTAAACGAGTTGCCAATAGTCACCACATGAGTTGCAGTGATTTATTGTTCTTTTTCGGACCGGGCTTTGACGGCGCGAACCAAAGAAGCCGGAACCTCTTTGATACCCACAGCCAGTTTTTTGGGAACGGCGTTGGTGCCGACTGCCAGTTTCGTCGGAATAGAATTGATTGCAGCAGCAATGCGTGCAATAAGTTCTTCCTTGGTTGGCAGTTCGGTCAGCGCTTTAACCTCATCAGCACTGAGCTTTTGCCCTTCTAAAACACCACCCCGGAGTTCGGTTTTTTTGGTGTCTTTCTGAAACGCTTGGTAGGCTTTAATGGCCGTGCCAAAGTCGTCTTTTGCGAACAGGAATGCCGAAGATCCTTCGAGGAACTCGGTCATGGATTCCCAGGTTTCATCCCCTTCTACGGCGATGCGCATTAGGGTGTTTTTGGTCACCTTACAGACGGCGTCGGTTTCCCGTAGCCGTCCGCGTAAGTCGGTCATCTGGGCGACGGATAGCCCTTTGAAGTCAATGACTACAGCAAGCTGAGATTCGCTCAGTGTTTCTTTGAGTTCAGCGACGATCGCTTTTT
>CAZXWM010000010.1:0-1025 GCA_964644215.1 uncultured Phormidium sp. | reverse complement strand
TTATTTGCTGGGCATTCACTCAGTTGAGAAACCCCCTTGAGAATGTCCCAAACTGACACCCGTAAACTTGCGTTTTTGGGTCATTTTTTGGGTCGGATGCAATTGGCTCAACTGACCCCCCTCCCTCCCTCCACAAAAAGCCCCCAGTCGAGATGCCGGGGGAAGGGTTGGGGGACGCAGGCTGCGACCTCCAAACTCCTCACCTCGGCAGGATATTACGTGTTGAACACCCCTGCTGTCTCTGGTTGAGAGCGTATTTAGTTAAGCCAATCTGTTTCGTGTTGTTGTTACCCGGTTATTGTGGGTTATTGGTTTGAGTGGGAGAGAGAACTCTCCCCGTTTCGATGACGGATTTAAAGGCGGCTTACGCCATCAAGTCTGCCATTTTGATATCCCGCAGGGCATTAACATCCACTTCGACGGATGGCCCCATGGTGGAGGAGACGTAGATACTACGCCAGTAGCGTCCTTTGGCTCCTGAGGGGCGGTTGCGCTCAATACAGTCTTGTAGGGCTTTGAGATTGATTAACAGGTCTTCGACAGAGAACTCTACTTTGCCGAACATGACATGGACGATGCCGGTGCGATCGGCACGAAATTCTAGTTTACCAGCTTTGAACTCAGAAATGGCATTTTCTAAGTCGGTGGTAACGCTTCCCCCTTTCGGTGAGGGCATTAAGCCTTTTGGACCGAGGACGCGACCGAGTTTAGCGACCTGGGGCATCATGTCGGGGGTGGCGATTAACAGGTCGAAGTCTAGGCGACCTTGTTGGATTTCTTGGATGAGTTCTTCGGACCCATAAACGTCGGCCCCGGCGTTGGCGGCTTCTTGGACTTTCTCGCCGCGAGCAATAACAGCGACGCGGATGGTTTGCCCGGTTCCTTTGGGTAGGGCGACGGTGGTCCGCAGTTGTTGGTCGCTGTATTTGGGGTCGATGCCGAGGCGGATGTGAGCTTCGGCGGATTCGGGAAATTTAGCCGTTGCCGTCTCTTTGAGGAGGTTGAGGGCTTCGGTGGGTTCGTAG
>CAZXWM010000009.1:0-25666 GCA_964644215.1 uncultured Phormidium sp. | reverse complement strand
CGGCCCAAGGAACAATCCATCCGCCACGCCACCCAATACCGCCAGGAAGAACTCGGCCAACTCTGTCGAGCGGTTCTCCCCCTCGTGACTCGCGACGAACGCGCTCAGCGAGAGGCTTGGAATCTCCAGCAACTGTCCAACTGCGTGGTGGAGTCTTTAGATCCGGCCAAGCAACTGCGACTGACCCGATTTTTGCGCGATCGCAACACCCGCATTCGCGGCGCCGCCCAAATCATCGAACGCTACAGCCGCCAAATGGCCACCACTCAGGGACTGACCAACTTTCTCAAAAGTCCCATTCTACAATTCATGTCCACCCTAACCACCGGACAACCGACGTTAGCCTATCTCCTAGCCGAACAAATCCCCGTTGAGCAACTTCCTATTGTCATCGGCAAACTTCAAATCGCCTATGATTTGTTTTCCCTGTTAACCAAGGATGACGATATCCGTAAATTCGATCTCCTCTCCCTTTGGTCGGTTCTCTTAGACAATCCCTCACCCCCAGAACGCAATGCTTGGGCCTTTGGCCATGCGGTGACGGAGTATTGGGTCGAAAAACTCTCAACCGAACAACTCCAGAAACGGTTTAAGGCGTATTTTGAGGAGTATGGGGAGAGGGAATAGGCAATCTAGCAATAGGCAATAGGCAATCTAGCAATAGGCAATAGGCAAAAAAAATGTAGGGGCAAAAGATTTTTTGCCCCTACAACATCTGGTCTTTTTTCACAATGGTATGGCTATAGCAATCAAAAATTGCCTGATTGACACTCTGAGTTGGGAGAGAATCTCCTACCTGTTGCCTGTTGCCTGTTGCCTTCTTGTCCCCTGTTTTTTGTCCTCTTTAGACCAACTTTTTGCTATATCAACGATTGATCGCCTTATCGAGCCGTTGCAGATCTAAACCTCGGGCATTGAGAATCAGCCAGGACTCGATTAAATCGGGTCCCTGTACCGCTCCCGTTAACGCGGCTCTTAAAGACTTCATCACCAGGCCTTTCTTCACCTTCAGTTCCTTCGTTACCTGTTTGATGATGTCCTTAGCCGTCGCTTCCGTGAACTCGCCAGACTCGGCTAACTTCTCACGCACAGCGGCCAGGGTTTCCGGGACTTGTTCCATCGCAAGCTGCTGTTGAGCCTTGTCGTCATACTCAACAGACTCAACAAACAAAGGACGACTCATCTCGACAGCATCCGGGAGAACCGTTAAACTCGCACCCACCACGGCCGCAACTTGCAATAACCAAGGGCGATCGCCCTCCACATCAAACACATACCCCGCCTCTTGCCAATAGGGGAGCAGTTGCTCTAACAGGGTTTCCGGGGCTAACTCATGTAACACCTGACTGTTGAGCCAATTGAGTTTATCCCAGTCAAAGCGCGCCCCGGCTTTATTGACTCGCGTAAAATCAAATTGCTTCGCCGCGTTCTCTAGCGTAAAGCGTTCTTGAGCATCCGGCGGCGACCATCCTAACAAAGCCATGTAATTGGCTAAGGCTTCGGCGGTGTAGCCTAATTGCTGAAAATCGTTAACTGCTGTGGCCCCATCTCGTTTCGAGAGTTTTTGACCATTGGGGTTGAGAATCAGCGGTGTATGGGCAAACTTGGGAACCGCCTCTTCCAAGGCTTCGTAGAGTAGAATCTGCTTGGCGGTATTGGCGATATGGTCTTCGCCTCGGATGACATGGCTAATCTTCATGTCCACGTCGTCAACCACCACCGCCAGATTATAGAGAGGTTGGCCAATGTCACCGGGTTTGGCGGCCCGGGCGATCGCCATATCTCCGCCAAGATCTCGTCCGGCCCAGGTTAAGGTTCCCCGCACTAAGTCATTCCAAACAATGGCGCGATCGTCATCGATTTTAAAACGGATGACGGCGGTACGTCCTTCGGCTTCGTAGGCCTGTTGTTGGTCTGGGGTCAGATCCCGATGGCGATTGTCGTAGCGAGGCGCTTGTTTTTTGGCTTTTTGCTTCTCCCGCATCGCCTCAAGTTCCTCGGGAGTACAGTAGCAGCGATAGGCTAATCCCTTATCTAAGAGGGTTTGTACCGCCTGACGATACAAGTCCAAGCGTTGGGATTGGTAAAATGGCCCTTCATCCCAGTCGAGTCCCAACCAGTGCAAGCCACTGAGAATGTTCTCGGTAAATTCGGGCTGGGAACGCTCGGTATCCGTGTCCTCAATACGGAGAATGAACTGGCCGCCGTGATGTTTGGCGAATAGCCAGTTAAAGACAGCAGTACGGGCCGTACCAATATGTAGGTTTCCGGTGGGACTCGGCGCTAAGCGAACTCGAATAGACATAGATTAAGGGAACAGGGAATAGGGGCGGTTAGCCTGTGGTTTAACATAACAAAAGGGGCAAGGTTTTGGCCTTACCCCTTTTGTGTTTAACGGGACTGACGGGACTCGAACCCGCAACTTCCGCCGTGACAGGGCGGTGCTCTAACCAATTGAACTACAGTCCCTTGTTTCGAGCGTGATATCTATCATGCCCTACTTTTTGGGATTTGTCAACCCCTTGGACAAACTTTTTTGGGAGAGGCTGCCAACGGCTGGCTCAACGCCTGGTCAATCGGAGGGGCTAGGGGGCCTTTCTGCTGACTGAAGTCCACATTACAATAGTTTGGGTTGTCTAGGATGTTCTGTCAAATGCTCCAAATCCAGGTACGAGCGACGGTGTGATTGAAGCGAAAGTTCACGGTGCGTTACGAGATTTTTTGCGAGCCTCGGGGGGCGATCGCTGGCCCCATCATTTAACGATGGCCCGCTTGGTGGCGCGGGCCTTGCGGTTGGGCCGGGATGCGCTGATTCAAACGGGGGTGTTTCCCACCTCCTCGCAACGCTATGCCCTCAGTTATCTAATGCCGATTCTTATGTCGCCCACGGCAGTGGTGTTGGTGGCTTCCTCCCAGGTGCGGCGACAGTTACGAGAGCGAGATATCCCGGAATTGCAAGCTTGGTTAGGGTCCGAGAAACCCATTGCTGAGGGCGATCGCCTGGTTCCGGGCTTTGACGGGCTGTTGCTGACCTCCCCTGAAGCCTGGCTAGGCGATCGCCTCGGTGGAGGGAACAGCTTTCGCGATGGGGTTCCCACCCTCATTGATGGGGCCGATGACTGGGAACGTTGGACTCAACACAGTTTAACCGTGGCCATCTCCCCCCAAGATTGGTTCGATTGGATTTCTGCCTCAACAGAACAGGGCGCAACCATTCGTGACGTGCAATTAACTCTGGTGCGAGGGAGTTTAGCTCGCCCCGATAACCCCTATCAAGCTCACCTGATTGATCAAGATGAACAGGCCGCCTTAGGCCAGCTTCGCCCTGATGCCGCAATGCCCCCAGCCTGGCGAGAGTTTTGGGAATCTTGGCGATCGCACCCCGGCGCGGTTTGGGCCAAACTCAATCGTCATCAAGGACAACTCTGGCTTTACCATGCCCCCGTCGATTTGGGCAAACGTCTCGCCCCACTTTGGCAGCGTCAACCCATGGTTTGGGTGGGCGGGGCCTTAGATTTAGACCGCGATGCCTTGGCTTTTCGGGAACGCTTGGGCTTAGGAGAGATGACCTGTGTTAAATTCAACCCCGATCGCCATCATCTCCATCTCTATGCCCCCGAACGACTGCCATTACCCAATACCCCGGAATACAAACCGGCCTTATTACGAGAACTCCATGAGCTGATTCGCATTGGCAGTTCCGCTGAAACCGCAGCCGGACTGATGACTATCATTGTCGGCGATGTTCCCCTGCGGGCGATCGTTGCGGCCCAACTGGCGGCGGATTTTGGCTCTCGGGTGCGCGTCGAACAGACGGACTTACCGGCCAATGGCATTCTCATTAGCGGCTGGTCCTTCTGGCGGGATCACCAAGGCCAGTTACCGGCCAGCAAACTACTGGCGATCGCCACTCTACCCTTTCCCTCCCTCGAAGATCCCTATGTCGCCGCCTATGTGGCTCATTACAAACAACACCGACAGGATTGGTTTCGTCTCTATCTACTACCGGTCGCCCTAAGCGAGCTGCAACGGGCGATCGCTCCCCTGCGAGAAGTGCAAGGAACCGTCGTCTTGCTCGATGTACGAGCCATCTATCGCAGTTATGGCAAACAATTTTTTGCTGCCCTCAGTCCCTACGCTCGGGTAAGCTCACCGGAGGTGGGTTTATTTGAGACCTAGCCAAAATCCAGAGGCTATCATTGGCCATCCACAATGTACCCGTCAGGATCAACGGTTAAATTGGCCATGACTAAACTGATTATCCAAATCCCCTGCTACAACGAGGAAGCGACCCTCGGCGTCGCCTTAACGGCCCTACCGCGAGAGATTCGGGGGATCGATACCGTCGAATGGCTCATTATCAATGATGGCAGTGTTGATCAGACTGTTGATGTTGCCAAAGCCTGCGGCGTTGATCACATTGTCGGTTTTGACCGCAACCGAGGCTTAGCTAAGGCCTTTATGGCTGGTCTTGATGCCTCTCTCAAAGCTGGAGCGGATATTATCGTCAATACCGATGCCGATAATCAATACTGCGCCGATGATATCCCGAAACTGATTCAGCCCATCCTCCAAGGTCATGCAGATATGGTGGTGGGAGCGCGTCCTATTGAGGAGATTCAACATTTTTCCCCCTTCAAGAAAGTCTTGCAACGGTTGGGGAGTTGGGTGGTTCGTTTAGCGAGCAATACCCACATCCCGGATGCTCCTAGTGGCTTTCGCGCCTATAGCCGTGAGGCGGCGATTCGCCTTAATGTCTTTAATGAATATACCTATACTCTCGAAACCATTATTCAGGCGGGACAAGAGGGAATGTCCGTGACCTCTGTTCCTATTCGCACCAATGGCTATTTGCGGCCGTCACGCCTGGTTACAAGTATTCCCGCTTATATCCAACGATCGGTTTTCACGATTATTCGGATTTTCATGACCTATCGGCCTCTACGGTTTTTTGCCGTGTTGGGGACGCTCCCGATGGGGGTGGGGGTATTACTCTGTATTCGTTGGTTGGTGTTGTTTAGCTTTGGCGATCCGACGCGATCGCGCACCCCGAGTTTAATTCTGGCAACAATTCTGATTCTGATTGGCTTTCAACTCTGGATGTTTGGGGCGATCGCCGATGTCATGGCCGTCAATCGTAAAATGCTCGAAGATGTCCAACAACGGTTACGACGGGCTGAATACGACAAGTATCGTCATTGAAGGGGAACCCCTCGGGGACAGCTCTGTGCCGACCTCTGTATCGAAACGAGGGTTTCGGTTTTACCCCCGAAAGTTTCGGTTTGCCCGACCTCAAGACCACCTGGTTAAAACCGTATGCTAAAGAGAGTGGGGTCTCCTCTCACTCCCCCTCCTGTTCCGCCTCCAGTCCTCCCCTAGCAACTGATTATGATAGCCAATCGCCCCAAATCTTCCCTAAAAATCATCAAAAAAACTATCGCTGGAATCCTGATGGTATCGGGGATTCCGGTGGTACTCTGGTCAGCCTTCCATCTGGGAGGGGTCAGTGCTTGGGAGCGAGAGTTAGCCCTGATTCTGTTGACTCTAGTGGGACTTCCACCAACGGCGATCGCGAGTTGGCTACTCTGGACAGTGGCGCAACAGTCGAAACAAGAACAACTTGAGGCTCAACGCTGTCGCGCGGAACAATTACAAAGCACCTTTTTTCGTATGATTGTCGAAGGAGATGGCGCTATCACACCCCTAGAGTTTTCCATGGCGACTCAGTTATCGGGACAGGAGGCGAAAGCGTTTCTCGATGGCTGTGCGAAAGACTATGATGGCGCGTTTGATGTGACCTATGAAGGGAACATCATTTACCGCTTTGATATTCAACGGAAGCGGCTTGGTAAACGCGAGTGATAGCGCCGCTCTGATGGCTCAATTGACATCCTCATCCCACTAAGCCTGACGGCTAGAGTGGGAGATTCCTAGCCTTGCGACTAGACGTTCGGGTCTCACAGGCTCTTGACTAGGCATCGCCCCCGTCAGATCGACGGGGCTTATAAAGGGCGGAATGCGATTCCGCCCACAGCCCCTTGCCTCCACAGGCAATTTGTTTAGCCTCTAACCCCTGCCCGAGGTCGGAGATTCCCCGATTTCTGATCACTTCGGCACTCACGACATCTCTTGAACCCGTGTAGCCACATTCAGAGCAATGGTGGACTCTAACATCCAGAGTCTTCTTACCCGTATGCGCTCCACACTGGCTACACTCTTGAGACGTGCCATCCTTGTCAACTTTTGCCAAGAAGACATTCCGCTTCCAACACACCCACCCGAGGATGTTAACGAACTGCCCAAAACCTGCATCCGCAGCCGGTTTAGAGAGCATTCCTCTTTGCCAAGAACAGACGTTAATATCTTCAACAAAGAGCATTCCTGCGCCATCACATAAACGATGAGCAAGTTTGAAGTGCCAATCCTTACGAGCGTCAGAGATACGTTGATGAACTCTAGCTATCTTCCGGTTGAGTCGATGGCGGTTATTCGACCCTTTTTGTTTGTTCTTAAGCCTTCGTTGGAGCAATTTCAGCTTCCGTTGCAGGGACTTTAAGAACCGAGGTCTTTTAACTTCTAAACCATCAGACGTAGCAACAAACTTGTCGAACCCGAGGTCTAGCCCTCTCGGATGTCCATGAGGGAAAGGTTGAGGGACATCCACATCCAACTGGAGGGAAAGCATGACGAAGTAGCCTGAAGCCTTACGGACTACTCTGGCTTGTTTAACCTTAAAGCCCTCAGGAATCTCTCTGGACTTTCTGAATCTTACCCAACTTAACTGGGGCAACTTAACACAATCCCCCTTAACGACCTCTTTGCCTAGCTGTGGGTAAACATAAGACCGCAGACGATAGGGGTTCTTAAACCTAGGAAAACCTAACCCTTTCGCCTTCATATCAGCAAATGCTCGGTCAAGAGTCCTCAGAACTTGCTGAAGGACTTGAGCGTTAACTGACTTGAGGCGTTCGTTGGTTTTCTTGGCTTTGGTTAGGGCTTTTGCCTGCTTATGGTAATTCGGGTAGGGTTCATCAGCCGGGACGATAAACTCTCGTTGGATGGAACAGGCATTAACGGGTGACTTACGGGAATTATGCCAATCTTTTCTCTCCCTAAGCGCAAAGTTCCAAACCGAACGGCAGACTGAGAGTGTATGTTCAATTATCTCAATCTGTTGTCGATTTGGTTGTAATTTGTACTCGTAAGTCAGGGTGAGCATTGGTTTTTGCAAGTCACTCGCTCGATTATAATACTATCTACACAGTTTGACTACTTTTGTAAGGATGTCCTGACGGACTTTTTTGTTGGTCACGATTCATCTACCCGTTAAGCTCCTCTCGTCGCTATAACGGGAGTCCTCTCGTGACATAAAGATAGAGGTGCGGATCATTGGGGTGATGGGGGTCTCGGGTTCTGGGAAAACAACGGTCGCTCGGGGCTTAGCGGAACGTTTAGGCTGGGTGTTTTTGGAGGGGGATGAGTTTCACCCGGCGGCCAATGTGGAGAAAATGGCTCGGGGGATTCCCCTCGATGATGACGATCGCTGGCCCTGGTTGGAGCGACTAGGGGAGGCGATCGCCCAGACTCGCACGAACCACCCCGATCTCGGCGTGGTTGTAGCCTGTTCGGCGCTGAAACAGGCCTACCGCGATCGCCTGAGTGGCGGTCATGATGAGATCGTTTGGGTTTATCTCAAAGGGGAGTTTGAGCTATTGCAACAACGGCTTCAGGCACGCTCTGACCATTTTATGCCGCCTACGCTCTTGGCCAGTCAATTTGCCGCTCTCGAAGAACCCCAGGGGGCGATCACTCTCGATAGTGGGCGATCGCCCACAGAGTTGATCACAAGGATTCTTAAGTTTCTTTAAAATCACATCAAGCTGTGATTTTAGACACTCCCGAGTTGCCAAAATTGCTCCATGCTAGGGCTGAAGTTACGTACAGCGACCTTATTGTTCTAGCCACCTGTCAGTGGGAAGGAGTGTCACCATGCTTGATAGCGATCGCCTCAGCTCCGGTTCGCGCCTGATTCGCGCCATGGTCTTTACCCTTGTGCTTGCAGTCCTCTTTCAGTTCCTAGACTCCCCTCACCCGTCTCAGGAAACAGGACTATGGCAGACCGTTTTCCCGAAAATCACCGCCTTGTTGTCCTAGACACCACAAGGACTCCGCAGACAGGAGTTGTTGTGTTAAACTGACTAGAACCTTAACAAAAATCATAGCGAAAGTCAGATAAAATAGGACAAACGCAATCAGCCAAACCTTTAGCATCAATTGCCTTTGTCCTTTTTTACTGTTCAGTATTAAGTGTCCGTTTTCCTAACATCTCAAGCCAGCCATCACTGCTCATGACTATTATCTCCGCCTCAAAACTGAGTCCCATTGCCTTGAGTGCGCTGCTTTTGTTCGGTTGCTCTGACATGACCACAGAGACAACCCCAGACAGCACCGCCGGAACCCCAAGTGACGGAAGCGGAACCCTGGCCATTTACGCCAACGGCGAGGAGTACGCCTGGGAGGGAATGACCAGTAAAGATGGATGGACCCTCAGCTTCGAGAATCTGTATGTTCATCTCAGCGATGTGACCGCCTATCAGACCAATCCTCCCTACGGAGCCGATAGTCCTAACATCGATGCCAGTAAATCTTTGCTGTTGGTAGACTCAAAAACCGTAGATCTCACCGAGGGGAACGGTCCCGTTCTCTTAGGTGAGGCAGAGGCCGATGCTGGACATTACAACGCCTTGTCTTGGGCCTTATCTCCCGCCTCCGAAGGACCCGCTGAGGGCCATGTCATGGTTCTGACGGGAACCGCCGAACAAGACGGAGAGCGTCTTGATTTTTCGATCGCCCTAGCTCAACCCTTAGCCTTTTCCTGTGGCGAATTTATCGGCGATGAACGCAAGGGTATTCTTGAGGATGGAGGAACCGCTGATCTCGAAGCGACTATCCATCTTGACCATCTCTTCGGTACGGATGACGCTCCGGCGGATTCTGACTTGAATGAAGGGGCCTTAGGCTTTGAGCCGATCGCCGCCTTGGCCGACAATGGAACCGTTGAGGTAACCTCAGAGGGTCTCATGGCCCAATTATCCCCAGAAGACCAGGAGAAACTGCTTGAGATTCTGCCAAATCTGGGTCATGTTGGTGAAGGTCATTGTTTTGAGTCCACTATGAGCGATGCAACTCAACCCTAGTTCCCGATATGAGGGTATAGGATAGATTTTTGAACCGCCGCGCGATCGCGTGGCGGTTTTTGCGTGAACTCCCCCCGACTCATCTTGAGAGCAACTTATATAATTCAACGGTTTCAAGAAGATTTCCGACAACCTCAACAGAAATTTGCACAGTTCGGAAACCTATTTAAACATCCATGCGTCTCCTAATCAGGAAGTGTCTGTGAAAATACTTCAATTTACCCCGTATTTTTACTGAACTTTGCCAAATCTGACAAATTTGCGTAATTTCACCCTTTCACATCTGTGACAATCCGGGAAAGCTAATAAAGGCTGTCAGACAGATTAAATTCAAGTCTGACCCTGTCATCTACTGAAAGTAACCTGTTTGCCGCGCAAACCTATTCAAAATCCTGAGTTTTGAGAAATTACAGACAATTTCGGGAACCTTCTCAAAACACAGAGCATCTAGTTAGTTAAGTATTAACAGCGAGTCAGTTGCTCACCTCGCTGCGGGTGTGTCCCTGAACAAGTAACCCATATCAGAGGAACCTAGGAATGGAAGACGATATCATGATGACCGACGCTGAAACCACTGTGGACGACACAGAGGATCAGGTCACAACAACCGACGTTGACGAAGAAGACGATGATCTCATCAATGGCGGTGACGCAGATGATTTAGACGATGATCTAGACGACGACGATGATCTAGACGACGATGACGACGACGATGACGACGACGACGATGACGACGACGATGAGGATGATTTAGATGACGATGATTTAGATGAGGATGATTTAGATGACGATGACAGTTCTGGTGAATCCATCGATAACGACGACCTAGAGGGTGATGACCTCGAAGGCGGTGCAGGTAGCGACGACATGAGCGACAGCGATGCCAGTAGCGCCTCGTTTACGCTTACCAGTTTCGTCGGCGTCAGTGCCTCGGCTGAAGTTACCCTCAATCAAACCAGCGAAGGAATTGAAGTCACCGTTGTCAGCCAAGATGGCGGCCCCGGCAACAGTAACCAACAAGGATTACGCGGTGTTTTCTTCAACCTGGAAAACAACAGTCTCTTAGAAGGACTCTCCATCAGTGGTGAAGGAGTCTCCGGCGAGACCTTTGGTGCCGGAAGTGTCAACAACGTGACCGGTGGCGCATCCATTGCTCCTCGGGCCTTTGACGCGGGTGTCTCCGTCAGTGGCGGTGAATCCGTGACCTTCCTCATCAGTCACGAATCAGAAACCTTGACCCTGGATATGTTTGCGGGTGAGGACTTTGGTGTTCGCACTCAAAGCCGAAAACTAGCTGGTTCAGCTCCTTCAGACATCGGTTCAGGTGATGATGGTGACGACGATGACGATGTCGATGACGATCTCGTCGGCGACGGTAACGGTGACGACGACATGGCCGGTGACGACGGTGGCGATGACGTCTCCGATGATGCCTCCGATACCTCCGATATGGATGTGATTATCGGCACGTCTGCCGGTAGCTTCTCAGATCCCGTCGAAGATACTCCTGACGCGGTTGTCGAAATCAGCGATCAAAACGGTGGCATGAAAAACCGCTTCGCCTGGGGCGTTCCCACCGAAGAGAGCTTCACCAACTTGGTGCAGTTTGACGGTAGTGACTTCGGCACTGAAGTCGGTGAACAGTTCAAACTGGGTCAACTGTTCTACCGTAACGGGTCAACCACCAATAACTTCGACGGCGACTTTGGCTTCAGCCTTGACCTCGATGTCAACGGTGTCGGCGAACTCGATTCCTTCGACTTCCTCTTCAACATCCTTAATACTCCTAACGAAAGTGGAGATGCTGTTGAAGATGCCGATCGTTTGCAGTTTGCCACTGGCGGACTAACTCCGAAAACCTTTGCTTTCGACGGAGCGACATATACCGTTGGCCTCGATGGCTTCTCCACCGATGGCGGTGAAACCGTCACCTCCGGCTTCGATGCTCCTGAAGAGAGCTTTGAAATCGCCAACCTGTATGGTTCCGTCGTCAAACTTGATGACGCCACGGCTGAGTCCTTCGATCCGATGCCCACAGAGGATGTCGAAGAAATTCTCGACGCGGGTGGTGTTGTCATCGGTGGCGACGAAAGCGGAGAAGGTGCTGTTGCCGGTTCCGTTATCATCAAGAGCGAAGTTCAGTTGAGCGTGGTTTGGGGGATTACCACCTCTGCCAGCATCAAGTTCCAAAGCGAAAGCTTCTTCGAAATCACCGACATGATGGGTGTGACGGAACTCAATACTCTCGACATTGGCAACCAAGCCGTATTGGGAAGTGAAGGGGACGATGAGGTTGTCGGTACCGTTGATAACGACATCGTGTCCGGTGCTGATGGCGCTGACACCATCTCCGGCGAAAGTGGTAATAACCTCCTGGCTGGTGCTGATGACGAAGACGTGATCATGGGCGGTTCTGGCGATGATGTTCTGGCCGGGAACACCGGTGACGATGTGATCATGGCTGGTGGCGGTAACAACGTCCTCTACGGTGGTCAAGGTGACGACGAACTCATGGGCGATGATGGTGACGATGTCCTCTCGGGTGACATGGGATCTGATACTCTCACCGGTGGTGGCGGAACTAACCAGTTCTTGCTGCGGACTGAAACCAGCCTCGAAATCACCTCTGCGCAAGCGGCTGACTTCATCATGGACTTCAAAGCTGGCGATGGTCTGGCAATCACCGGCTCGGTGATGTCCTCAATCCAATTAGAGGTCGAAGATGTCAACGGTGACGGTGCGGGCGATGTGGCCATCCGTCTCGACAGTGGCGCTTACCTCGGCGTGGTTATGGGAACCAGCGACGTGACCCAAGTTGAAGAGGCCATGTACGAAGTTCCCGATGCAGACTATCTGCTCGGAAGTGCCTAAGTCTCAGTGACTCCTCGACAGCCGAGTTCACGTCAGACGTGAACTCGGCTGCTCAAGGGTTTGTGATCAACTCAACGCTGCACAGTGCGGCATCTTGCGACACAATAAAGAGCAAGATGCCGTTTTTTGCGGCCACGATGCTGTCACGAATCAGGAGTTGCTGATGAAATCGATTAAGTGGAACCTCGTTATCCCTCTGGTGGGACTGGGAGTGTTGAGCTTCATGGACGCCGCTGTCTCTCACGGGGCTAAACTCACCTATGATGTTGAGCCGACTATTTCTTTGACAGCCACCTATGATAGCGGTGAACCCTTTAATCAGGCTCAGGTGTTCGTCTATTCCCCGGAGAATCCCCAAGAACCCTGGAAAACCGGAACGACTGATGAGTTAGGACGCTATCAGTTTCGCCCTAACCCAGAGATTCCTGGGAATTGGACGGTGACGGTTCGCCAAGCTGGCCATGGCGATATGATTACGATTAACCTCGATGAGTCAACTCCCATCGCCAACGGTTCAATGGGAGATGCTGCATCCTCATCTAACTCATCTCTGTTAGCGGATTTAACGGATATCTCCATCCCCCAACGCCTGTTAACGGGTGCGTCTGTGATTTGGGGATGTGTGGGTACGGCGCTCTATTTCAGTCGTGGCCACAAATCATCGTCCTCTGATTCTTAGGTGACTCATGCACATTGCAGATGGATTTCTTCCGGCGCCGGTGTCGTTGCTGGGTTACGCGATGACCGGAGGTGGTGTCTGGTTGTCCCTACGACAAATTCAACGAACCTATCGAGATCCTCAAGAAAATATCCCCAAGGCTTCCTTACTTACGGCTGCTTTTTTTGTGGGTTCTCTCGTCAGTGTTCCCATTCCCCCGGCCAGCGTTCATTTACTCTTGAATGGACTGCTTGGCGTGCTGCTTGGCTATTATGCTTTTCCGGCAATTTTAGTGGGTTTATTTTTTCAGGCGGTCATGTTTCAACATGGCGGTATGGTGAGTTTGGGAGTCAATGCTGCGATGATTGGCTTTCCTGCTTTGGTTTCGGCTTATCTGTTTAAACTTCGACTGTCCTTGGGGGAGGAAACGCGACGAAAACTCGGACTGTTTGCGTTTGTGGCTGGGGGCTTAGCGGTGGGACTTTCTACGGTTGTTTTTTTTACGTTAATTGTCACCACGATTCCGGCGGAGTTAGATGTCAATTTAGAACGCTCTGCCACCTTGGTCTTGGTTCTGTCACAAATTCCCTTAATGTTTATTGAAGGGGCATTTACCTCTATGGTTGTCCTCTTTTTGCATCAGGTTAAGCCAAGTTTGATTGAAGGAATTTCATAAGGAAAAATAAGAGAAACAACCATCGGTTAAGCCCTCAAACCAACCGGTTTGTTGCATTTTTTCTATAGTATCTGGCTACTGCTCTCCCTATGCAACATGGACTTGATACTTATGCTGGTTTACGGTCTCCCATTCACCGCTGGGACCCTCGGTGCAAGTTGGTTGGACTCATGACTCTGATTTTTGCGTTCTCAGCGATAGATGTTCTGGTCTTATTACCGGTGATGTTGCTCTTAACCGGGATACTCTATAAAGTCTCTCAGTTGCCGGGGTCTTACTTACGTCAGCGACTGCATTATCCGGGGTATTTTTTACTGGGTGCGATTGTTGTCTTACCCTTGACGACGGGAGAAACGGTGTTGCTAGAGTTGGGCTGGTTGAGGATTCGTTGGGAGGGAATTTTGGCGGCTGTGCCGATTGTGGTGCGATTCGTCTGTATTGTGACGGTGACTTTAGTCTTGTTTGGAACCAGTCCTCTGGCGAGTACCTTGCGGGCGATGCGATCGCTGGGGATTCCGGGCCTAATTACCGATATGATGCTCTTGTTCTACCGCTATCTCTATGACTTGCTCGATCGCCTACGACAAGTACAAACAGCCATGAGACTCAGAGGCTTCAACCCCAAACAGTTGAGTTGGCGTACCCTACGAGTGTTAGCCGCACTGACAGGAACGCTACTGGTGACGAGTTATGAGCAGTCGGAACAGGTCTATCAGGCGATGCGTCTGCGGGGTTATGGCCAGCCAACGGCTCAGCGGGCCTGGCCACCTATTCAACGAGGCGATGCGATCGCCGTGATAGCCATAGTCGCGATCGCCGCCGCCTTGGTACTGGCCCAAATTTGGCTCACCTCGGTCTCCAGGTAGTTGCATTCCCCGATTCCTAAGTATTGTATAGAATGTCCTCTGCGCCCTATTTCCTCTAACATCTCTAAGACTATGACGGTTCCCGCTTACTATGATCGCATTAACCCACAACTCCTCAATAGCATTCCCAAAAACCTGGGCCGGATTGTCGAAGTCGGCTGTGGAACGGGAGCCTTGGGAGCCGCCTACAAACAAGATAATCCCGATAGTGAATACATTGGTCTAGAACTCAACCCCGAAGCGGTCAAAATTGCCACAGAACGGCTCGATCGCGCCCTCCATTTCAACGTCGAAACATCCGACGAACAGCAGTTAAACATCGCTCCACAAAGCTGTGATGCTCTCGTCTATGGTGATGTCTTGGAACATCTACAAGACCCTTGGACAATCCTCAATCACCATGTCTCCTGGCTCAAACCTGGCGGCTATGTCTTGGCCTCAATTCCCAACATTCAACATTGGACGATCCTGCGAGATCTGCTCCAAGGAAAATGGGAATATCAAGATGAAGGACTGCTCGATCGCACCCATCTGCGCTTCTTCACCCTTGAGAGTATGCAGCAGATGTTCAGCCAAGCGGGTCTAATCGTCAAAACAGTGGCCCGCATTTTGGCCCATAATCCCCAGGAATTTGCCGAGTTTTATCCCAAACTCGAACCTCTGGCCCAACATCTCAACCTGGATACCAATCGCCTAAAACTACTCAGCGAAAGCCATCAATATATTCTTTCGGGCGTTAAAACCCAACGGCGGCTGTTGATTCAAACTCTGATGATGGCTCCGTTGGCCTGCGATCGCGTGCGGATTCTCGAACCGGATCAGTTCAGCAATCGCATTACTGGGGTGCGGGCCATTTCTTCGACGCAGAGTGCTACCCTGAGTCTGGCAGAACCGGACGAGGAAAAAGTTTTCATCTGGCAACGGGCCTTGCTGAAGCCAGAAAATGCCTTGGCTCAACAAAAAAACCTACTTCAGCGCGGCTATCTCATTGTCTCAGAAATTGATGACGACCCCTTGCGCTGGGAAAGTGCCTCAGATCATAACTTCTTTTCCTATCGCAGTTGTCATTGTGTACAAACCTCTACTGAGCCACTAGCTGAGTTTCTGCGGCAATATAACCCCTACGTGAAAGTGTTTCCCAACCAACTTGCTAAACTTCCTCAACCACGTCGCGATCAGGATTATGAGCAAGCGACAGTGTTTTTTGGCGCTCTCAACCGAGAAGAGGACTGGAAACCTCTCATGGGAGCAATTAACCAGGTGTTAGACGAACTCGGCGATCGCGTCTCCGTGAAAGTCCTCCACGATCGCCAATTCTTCGAGGCCCTAAATACCCCTCACAAAGCCTTTGCCCCCTTCTGTGTTTATGCCAACTATCAGCAGGTAATTCGTTCAAGTACCGTTGCCCTGCTGCCCCTAGAACCCACTCGATTTAACAATATGAAGTCTGACCTCAAATTTGTCGAATGTGGCGGTCAGGGGGTCGCTGTGTTGGCGAGTCCCACGGTTTATGAACGCAGTCTCCAGGACGGCAAAACTGGGTTACTTTATCGCTCTGTGGAGGATTTTGCTGCCAAATTCCGGGAACTTCTAGTCAGCCCGAGTTTGCGACGGGAACTGGGACAGGCGGCCTATCATTGGGTTGCTCAACATCGTCTCCTGGAGCATCATGCTCAGGAGCGAGCCAAGTGGTATTTTCAGATGCGCGATCGCCTCGGGGAACTCAACGCCGCCCTCAAAGAACGGGTACCCGAGCTATTCAGCGAGAGGTAAACTCAACGTCTCAGGCATCAAGTTCTTGAGCCAAACCGGCCATTGTAGCCGCCACTTGGTCTAACATCTGACTGAGCTGTTCCATCCCAGCCACCGCCTCTTGCAATAGCTCAGGATTAACCGATTCATGTTTAATGCGTTCATTGAGGTGTCCGGCCAACGTCATCATGGCTGGAATGCCCACATTACCACTAGCCCCCTTAATCTGATGGACTAGACGTGAAAACGTCTCCATATCGCCTTCAGCAAGAGCTGTTTTAGCTCCAGCCACATACTCTCGGGCTGATTCCATAAATGAGTCAAGCAGTTCTAACTCGAACTCTAGATCATCTCCGGAGACTTCATGAAGACGATCCCAATCAATATAAATCTCAGAGGTTGAGGAGGACGAGTCTGCCATAGAAGCTGAAGAAGGGGCAATAGGATCACGGCGATTTCCATTATGAGACATAGTCGATGCAGTGGCAGAACTTAAGGGCTGAATTTTGGACATCCATTGCTGCAAAACAGACTTGAGTTTTTCCATAGTGACGGGTTTGGCGAGATAATCATCCATCCCCGCATCTAGGCATTTCTCGCGATCGCCTTCCATCGCATGAGCCGTTAAGCCAACCACCACGGTATGGCGATCGCCCTCACGTTCCCAGCTTCGCAAGCGTTGAGTCGCTCGATAGCCATCTAACACCGGCATTTGACAATCCATCAATATGATATCAAACGATTGTTGCTGAAGCTGATCTAAGGCTTCCTGACCATTGTTAACACAGGCGGCGGTGTAACCGAGCAACTTCAGTTGATTCATCACCACCTTTTGATTGATATGAGTATCCTCAACCACCAACACCTTACCCCCAGTTACCGGCGGCGGCGAGGAGGGCGTCTCACCGTTAGTCTCATCAGTTTCACGAACCGTCTCGGAGAGCGTTTCAGGGAGATCTGTTGCGGCGGATGTCTCCTCAGTTGCTGCGACATCGGCCTCAGTCGCTGCGGTTTCGGGTGACAAGGATGAAACCGCCGACGCTGGGGCGGAAACAGACTTCGCCACCGAGTTCGAGGGGGCCACCGTCTGGGAATCAGAGTCGGCTGTCTCCTCAGCGGCTGGATTCTCGATCTGCACAAACTGAGTTGTAAAGACAAAAGTTGACCCTTGATTCGGTTCACTTTCGACCCAAATTTGTCCCCCCATCTTCTGCACAAGCTGACGACAAATCGCCAAGCCTAACCCAGTTCCTCCATAACGGCGGGTACTGGATGCGTCCACCTGAGAAAAGGCTTGAAAGAGGTATTTGCGATCGCCATCAGCAATTCCAATCCCCGTATCCCGAACCGCAAATTGTAGGGTTAAAATCGTCTCTAACTGACCGCTCTCTGCATTCGGATCTCCGAGAACCCCTTGTTTTTTACCAATTGCGCGTACACCGATCGCCACTGACCCCTTATCGGTAAATTTAATCGCATTCCCGACTAAATTCATTAACACCTGTCGCAGTCGTCGGGAATCTCCTGACAGATGATCCCGAAGCGTAGGACTGATATGCAGTTTCAAGGATAATCCTTTTTCTCTTGCCTGCATTAAAAAGATATTTAAAATATCATTTAAGCAGGAACGCAACTGAAAATCATGACGATCTAACCGTAACTTCTCGGCTTCTAATTTCGAGAAATCTAAAATATCATTGATTAGATTTAATAGATGTTCGCCACTGGTGCGTAAAGCTTCCGTAAACTCTAACTGTTCTTCATCAAGCTCCGTGGTCATCAACAAATCAGTCATTCCCAAAACTCCGTTCATCGGAGTGCGAATTTCGTGACTCATATTCGCCAAGAAATCCGACTTTAACCGAGCTGTTTCTAACGCCGCTTCCCGAGCCTGAACAAGTTCGTTAATTTGGGTACTAGCAATCACGACACCCCCCACTTCGTTGTCTGATTTATACCAAGGATGAATCGCCCAGCGCAGATAGAGTTCTGCCCCATTATCGCGCTCCCAAACATCTTCAGGAGTACTAACAAGTTCCCCTTGTAAGGCTCGTTCATAAAGCAATCGCCAACGCTCAGGCAAATCAGCAAAGACCTCATAATGGGACTTGCCAATTAGCGATTCTTGTTCAACGCCAAAATCACTGAGCCAGGTGTTACTGTAAGCAAGATAGCGCATCTCACTATCCATCATCGCCATCGCCACAGGAGCTTGGGTGACAATTTGCCGCAGTTGTTGTCGTTCGGCTTCGATCGCCGCCTCATAGCGTTTGCGCTCCGTGATATCCCGAACAATAGCTAAGACTTCATCTTCGCCACTGGTGACAATCCGGGCCTCAAAATTATGGAGTCGGACTTCTCCCGTTTTACGATTGGGAATATCGAGGGCATATTCAAAAATTTGCACCTCTCGGGATCGCCGAGCTAAATCCGCATAATGCAAGTTAAGATCGGCGACTTCTTTGGGCAAGACCTCATAGAGACTTTTGCCTAAGAAACCACTGCGAGAAAGAAGTAACGGTTGGTCTTTGTCCGCCTGAACATCGAGATAGGTACCATCAGTTCGTAGCCGAAACATCGTATCGGGGATGGCTTCGAGAAGGGCTTGATTTTTAAGCTCACTTTTTTGAACTTGATCAGCCCGTTGTTCGAGATAGAGTACCATATCTCGAATTTGCGAGGTCATGCGGGCAAAGGCCGAGGCCAAGCCGCCAATTTCATCAGCACGGCTGCGATACTGTTGGATAGCACTGTCGTTGTCCATGGCGCGATCGAACTCTCCCTCGGCCACCCATTGCGTGGCCCGGGCCAGTTCATGGAGGGGACGACCAATGGAACGACCCACCCATAAGGCCGCCACCAACCCCCCAGCGGTAAATAAGACCCCAAGCAAAATGCCACTGTTACGGGTGTTATCGAGACGGTTGCGAAAGCCGGTAATGGAGAACTCTAACTCGACTGCACCGACGGTTTGCGCCCCTGAGGCGATGGTTTGGCCCGAGCGGAGGCGATCGCGTTCCCACTCAAAAACAGGGGTTCCACTGGCTAAAATTGTTTCCCCAAAGTCGCGCTCGCGCTCGGTAATCTCCTCGGGGTGCAAGGTTAACAGCAATTGACCGTTCTCGTCATAAATAACAACGCTGGTCAGGCTATCCTCGACATCGAGAACGTCAAGCAGTTGTCGGAGTTGTTCTTCTGATTCCCCGAGATCACCCGTATCGTCGGGTTCTGCTGCGAGAGAGTCCGCCGCCAGCCGTGACACCATATTCAGAACCAGTGTGGCTTGGGTTTCGAGTTCTTGTTGGTAAACCCGTCGTTGGCGATGAAGTGAAAACAGCGTCACACTACTGACGCTGATTATCGCTGACAGGGCGATGGTGGCCGTTAGCTTGGCGGCGATGGGTAAGCGACGACCGTTGAGTTGACGCATCAATTGACGCATAGCGACACGAGGTGCAGAGGCAGAAAGTACAGCGGAACAACGGCTGGCGAGGGGTTAGAGAGGGTTACGATCCAGAAATGGGTAGGTGCAAACACCCCGAGAATATAAGTCTGAGTTTTGAGTTTAACTCACGGGAACTGGCCGCTAGAGAGGCACGACGTCAGTTAAGCGATCGCGATCGCAGCTAAGATCCACAGCCATGATGAGCCAACCATCGAGAGTCCCCCTTCTAGGATAGCGGGTCTTTTGACGGACGCAGAAGGGAGAATTAGTTAAAACTACGCAAGACAAGAATCTTAACGGAATCGAGGATTGACTGTCCCGAGTTTAACCCTAGAGGGCTTGGGCACGACACCTCTGACAGAGATCACTCAAGCCGGTCAGGGATTGGCTCCTAGAGTACGAGTTGAAGAGTTTTTGCGGTAGGCTCGTTGAATCAGGACATCTGCGATCGCAGATCCTCTCCCATCCTCATGATCTGGCGTTATGTCAACTTCCCCTCTCGCTCGTCCCTACACGACCGTGATCTTAGCCATGACCGCCGATGGCAAAATTTCCGATGTTGGCCGCTCAGGAGTGACCTTTGGGTCCTCTGTGGATTATCAACATTTAGAAGACGGTGTCGCGGCGGCCGATGGAGTATTGATGGGAGGGACGACCCTACGCTCAGGGGGAACGGCGATGCGTCTTCAATCTCCCCAGCTTTTGGCGGCTCGTGAAGCAGCGGGGAATCCTCCTCAACCGGTGCAAGTGGTCTGTTCCGCGTCGGGGAGGTTTGACCCGGCGTTACCCTTTTTTCGTCAACCGATTCCCCGCTGGCTGCTGACCACGACTGAGGGGGCTAATTTTTGGCAGACTCATTCAGGGTTTGACCGCTTCTTAACGGTAGATTCGTCGGAGACGAGACTGGATTTGCAGGCGGGATTGAGCCAATTACGAGACTTAGGGATTGAACGACTGGCGGTGTTGGGGGGAGGACATCTAATCGCAACCTTGTTTGAGTTGGGGGCGATTGATGAGGTTTGGCTGACGGTCTGTGGTTATATTTTTGGTGGAACGGCGGCCCCAACGCCGGTGGATGGGCTGGGATTCACTCGCGATCGCGCTCCCCGTTTACGTTTGCTGGACGTGAAGCGAGTCGAGGATGAGGTGTTTTTGCACTATCAGGTGCTGCATGACTCAGGTGGGGAGGAATAGGTAGAAACTAGACAGTTTGGCGATCGCAGGCTACGGTAGAGGTCAGGTTTTCCTGAGAATGTGGTTCATGAGAATATTAGTCACCGGTGGTGCGGGATTCCTGGGTTCCCACCTCGTCGATCGCCTGATGGAACAAGGACATGAGGTCCTTTGTCTCGATAACTTTTTCACTGGCAACAAACACAATATCCAACAATGGATGGATTCCCCTTATTTCGAGGTGATTCGCCACGATATTACTGAACCGATCCGCGTTGAAGTAGATCAGATTTATCATCTGGCCTGTCCCGCCTCGCCCGTCCATTATCAGTACAATCCGGTCAAGACGGTGAAAACCAGCGTTTTGGGAACGCTGCATATGCTGGGACTGGCGAAACGCATCAATGCCCGATTGTTGCTGGCCTCCACCTCAGAAGTCTATGGCGATCCCAATGTTCACCCGCAAACGGAAGCCTATCGGGGTAATGTGAACCCAATTGGGATTCGTGCCTGTTACGACGAGAAAACGGAAATCCTGACTGAAAACGGTTGGACTCCCTTTCCCCAACTCGACCCGCAAACTCCCGTTGCAACTCTCAACCCCGAGGGACAGATCGAGTACCATGTTCCCAACGAATACATCGTTCAACCCTACGTCGGCGAACTGCTGCGATTTGCCAATGGGAAATTTGACTTCTGCGTCACTCCCAACCACAACCTTTACCTGCGCAGCAAAACCGGCAAACTCAAATTCCTGCAAGCAGACGAGGTGCATTACGCTAAATCCTGGCGTGTTCCCACAGGGGCAAAATTTAAGGGCATCGAGCCAGAATGGTTCGAGTTGGGAAACGCCCCCGCTCACGCTAAAGTTCGAGTCAATCGCATCGCGATGGATGACTGGCTCGAATTTCTCGGCTACTACATCTCTGAAGGCTGTACCCACGTGCGCTGTCGCGCCCGAGCTGTGGGCGATCGCAACTACGACGTAGCCGACTACAATATCCTCATCGCCCAGTCTAAGCCGGAAGGACGCACCCAGATTGCCAACTGCCTCTCGAAGCTGGGGTTCAAGTTCTTTCAATCCGACGACCATCAGTTTCGCATTTGCAGCAAGCAACTGGCCGAAATTTTGCTTCCCCTGGGCAAATCGGGAGACAAATATATCCCCCGTGACTACCTCAACCTCTCTCAACGTCAATCGCGCATCTTGTTCGACGCGCTCATAATGGGCGACGGTAGTCAGCGAGGCAACCGTTACACCTATTACACGAAGTCTAAACAGCTTGCCGACGATGTGCAGGAACTGGCCCTACGCTGCGGTTATGCCGCCTCCGTGGTCTCCCACGCCGTCGGTCGCGACTTGTACCGCGTAAATATCCGGCCCGCTGTCGAAGCCGTTCTCGCTGAACCCGAACGGGTGCGCTACGGTGGCAATGTCTACTGTGTCAACGTCAAGAATCATGTCATCTGCGTGCGTCGCAACGGACGGGCCGCATTCTGCGGTAATTGTTACGACGAAGGGAAGCGCATCGCTGAAACCCTCTGCTTTGACTACCATCGTCAGAACAATGTGGATATTCGGGTGATGCGGATTTTCAACACCTATGGACCGCGAATGCAGGAAAATGACGGGCGGGTGGTGAGTAATTTTATTGTGCAAGCGTTGCGCGGGATTCCGCTGACGGTGTATGGGGATGGCTTGCAAACTCGCAGTTTTTGCTATGTGTCGGACCTCATCGACGGCATGATGAAGTTGATGAACAATGAGGAGCATATTGGGCCGGTGAATATCGGCAATCCCAATGAGTACACCATCTTGCAACTGGCCGAGACGATTCAGAGATTGATTAACCCTGATGTGGAGATTCAGTTTGAGCCACTTCCCCAGGATGACCCGCAACAGCGTCAGCCGGACATCACTCGTGCTAAAGAGTGGTTAGGTTGGATGCCGAGTATTGAACTCGAAGAGGGATTGAAGGACACGATCGCTGATTTCCGCGATCGCCTCGGCTTGACGTAACTTGAGACTGTCCGGGTGTGTTGACATAAAAGCCGCAGATTGGGGATAGCTGAAGTTTGCGATTAAGCTAGTGGACGACAGCTTGCTAACGCTCAGTCGTGGCGGCGTTTTTTTACAGTTTTTTAAGGTTTAAGGACAAAACAGTTATGCGCGTTTGTGTGATTGGTACAGGCTATGTGGGTTTGGTGACGGGGGCTTGTCTAGCTCATACCGGCCATGAAGTGATCTGCGTTGATAACAACGAGGAAAAGGTCAAAACGATGAAGGCGGGGCGATCGCCGATTTATGAGCCGGGATTGTCGGACATTATGACCTCGGCCATCGCTAGTGGCAACATTGAGTTCACCACGGACTTAGAGGCTGGGGTCAGTCATGGCGATATCTTGTTTATTGCGGTGGGAACCCCGGCGTTACCCACCGGAGACAGTGATACCCGCTATGTCGAAGCCGTGGCCCGAGGAATTGGCGCTCATCTCAAACAAGGCTATAAGGTCATTGTCAATAAATCCACGGTTCCCATTGGTTCTGGGGATTGGGTCCGCAGCATTGTTGTCGATGGGATTGCTGAACGGGAAAAGGCCCTCTCTGGCTCCACAAAGACGGGGGAGGACTTAGTGAACCATATTCAGGCGGAGTTCGATGTGGTGAGCAATCCTGAGTTTCTGCGGGAGGGGTCAGCGGTGTATGACACCTTCAACCCCGATCGCATTGTTTTGGGGAGCAACAGCGATCGCGCTCTGACGCTGATGCAGGAACTCTACAGTCCAATCGTTAACCGCGAGATGGCTCAAGACAAGGATTTGCCGCCGGTTCCTGTGGTGATGACGGATTTATGTTCGGCGGAGATGATTAAGTATGCGGCGAACTCGTTTTTGGCGACCAAGATTAGTTTTATTAACGAGGTGGCCAATATCTGCGATCGCGTCGGCGCGGATGTTACCCAAGTTGCTAAGGGAATTGGCCTCGACTCCCGCATTGGCAATAAGTTCTTAAACGCTGGGATTGGCTGGGGTGGCTCCTGTTTCCCGAAAGATGTCTCGGCCTTGGTTCACACTGCCGATGATTATGGCTATGATGCTCAACTGCTCAAGTCGGCGGTAGAGGTCAACCAACGTCAGCGGTTGATGGCCTTGGAGAAACTGCAACAGGAGTTGAAGATTCTCAAGGGCAAAACTGTTGGCTTGTTAGGCCTGACCTTTAAGCCAGACACGGACGATATGCGGGATGCTCCCTCGTTAATCTTGATTGAGAATCTCAATCGCCTCGGGGCTAAGGTCAAGGCCTATGACCCCATTGTCTCGCAAACCGGCCTACGCTCGGGCTTGTCAGGGGTCTATGTGGAGACTGACCCTGAACGCCTCGCTGATGGCTGTGATGCGTTGGTCTTGGTAACGGACTGGAAACAGTTTGCAGAACTCGACTATGCCAAGATGGCTAGTCTGATGCATACGCCGATCATGGTTGATGGTCGTAATTTCCTCGATCGCACTCAGTTAGAGGCGATTGGCTTCCGTTATGTCGGGATTGGTCGCTAGATCTCGCTAATCTGACCATAGAAACTCCCCCTGGTGCTGCCACTAGGGGGTTTGTCTTGGGGAACAAGGGGGTCGGAATGGGAAGGGGGGATGAGTGGCTAAAAATCGTCCGTTATGGCGTGTCTAAATTCCGTTCAATTTGGTGCAAGACATTGAAAAGGAGATCAACAGATGCCGAGAGAGACCGCTTTATCCGTAGCGGTAGAGACATCGAAAACTCAACAGACTTCTCGCCCACGGCGAGATAAGATGCCAGCTTTCGTTCGGGTGTTGTATCCATAATCTGAGGTTTTTCCTGAGTGACAAGCACGCTTTAGTGTGGTCTAGTGTATTATACACCATCGGTATGTTGTACTAACAATGTACAACATCCTTGCTCCGGCTCAGTATGGAGGCAATCGCTGAAAGCCTCGAAATCTCTCGGGATAAGCGTTTGACGACTCTGTCGAAGCTGTAAATTAGGCGATCGCGCCCTCTGGCTGACCGGGGAGAAAATCTAAATGTCAACAATTGCTGACATCTATCGAAGTGAACTTTATGTTAACAGAATTTACAGAAATGTTAGGTCAATTCAGCCAACAAGAATTTCTCGGCAATCAGGTCTTAGATTATCTGATTGCCTTGGCGATTATTATTCTTGGCTTGATCATCATTAAAATTGTTGCCAACATTGTTCTTGGCAAAATTAAAAAATGGCTACGGCAAACCGACGCCAGTTTAGATAATAGCCTAATTAAAATTATTGAACGTGCCTTGATCCCAATCTTTTATTTAGGGATTTTTTATGTCGCCCTTAATGGCTTGACGCTACACCCAATCCTGGATCGACTCTTAGATGGGATTTGGGCGATCGCCTTCACAGTCATTGCCATCCGCTTTGTGGTCTCCGTCATTCAATATGGCTTAATCCTATATGGGATCAAGGCAAACAACCCCAATATCCAGCCCACCCTCAACTCTCTCGTCCCCGCGATTCGGGTGGTTGTTTGGGCGATCGGCTTTATTTTCCTGCTGGACAATCTCAACTTCAATGTCTCAGCCATGATTGCCAGCTTGGGGATTGGGGGGATTGCGATCGCCCTAGCTTCCCAAGGACTGTTGCAAGACCTCTTTAGCTACTTCTCCATCGTCTTTGATCGCCCCTTCGAGTTGGGAGACTTCATCATTGTCGGTGACTTCATCGGAACCGTCGAATACATCGGCATTAAAACCACTCGTCTCAAGAGTTTGAGCGGTGAGCGACTGGTCATCTCCAACACCGATCTCACCGGATCTCGCATTCGTAATTATAAACATATGCAAACCCGCCGGATTGTCTTCAAACTGGGAGTCACCTACGAAACCGGGCAAGACAAGATGGAAGCCATTCCCGGCATGATTCAAACGGCGATCGACAATGCCGAAAACGTCACCTTCGACCGAGCCCACTTCAGCTCTTTTGGCGACTTCAGCCTTAACTACGATGTGGTGTAC
>CAZXWM010000008.1:23521-26006 GCA_964644215.1 uncultured Phormidium sp. | reverse complement strand
GGAGTTGATATTTTAGTGTATACCCCCTCGGAGTTTGAGCAGTTATCTAAGTGTCGTGCCTTTATTCGAGATGAAATCCTAAAAAAAGGGAAAGTTTTATAGAATTAGCCCTCAAACCACCGCAACAACACCGCCCCCGCCTCGTCCAAACTCTCCCCAAAACTCATCACCCCATCCTCATGACCCGCCATCGCCAAAATACGCGCCTGCGCCAAGTTTTCCTCCTCAAATAAGCGAAACATCTCCTCCGCCATTTGCGGCGTGCCATAGGGAACCTCAGCCCCCGTAGTGGGAACCCGATGCAGGACCCGCCGCCAAAATTGCCCCTGATGAACATGGAAAATCGCCCGAACTTGGGGACAGCGTTGATAAATCGCCCCATGAGTCAGAGATTCCGACGAAGCCTTCACGGGGCCACAACAGCGGAGACGATTAGCCGCCAGGTCAAACTCACAAACCCGCGTGTACTGGTTCGCCTCCAGATGGGGGAGATGGCCCGTTTGCGTTCCCGAAATGACAAACTCATCCCCATCCCCTAGGCGTTGGCTGACATTCCCGAAGCCAATCCCATTCTCATAGGCCCCAATCAGTCCCAACCCATAGAGGCGATCGCGCCACACCATCAAATCCCCCAAAACCCCCTCAGGTAGAGGTTCTCCCCGGTCCCACTCTCCCTCATACTTAATCACACCTTCATCAATCATCGGCTTAACCTGCGAATTTTCCATCATGGGCAACAATTCACCATTAACCCATTGCGGGCCTATTGCCTAGAGTCCGGCGATCGCGATATGATGAGATGCTGTGTCAAAATTTCTGCGATTATGCCGAAACTCAAAACCCGCAAAGCTGCCGCCAAGCGCTTTAAACTCTCTGGCAGTGGTAAGAAAATTATGCGCCGTAAAGCGTTCAAAAACCACTTGCTGCAACACAAAAGCTCAAAACGCAAACGCAATCTGAGTAATAAAGCCGTCGTTCATGAGCGTGACGCCGAAAACGTGCGGCAAATGCTTCCTTATTTGTAAACCCATTTGTCAACCCATCAAAGAATCTAACCCATGGCTCGAGTTAAACGGGGTAACGTCGCCCGCAAACGGCGTAAAAAAATCTTAAAGCTGGCCAAAGGCTTCCGGGGATCTCACTCCCGCAACTTCCGCACCGCTAACCAGCAGGTGATGAAAGCCCTGCGGAACGCCTATCGCGATCGCCGCCGTCGCAAACGCGATTTCCGTCGCCTCTGGATTACCCGCATCAACGCCGCCGCCCGCATCAACGGGACTACCTACTCTCGTCTCACCGGAGACTTGAAAAAAGCCGACATCCAACTGAATCGGAAAATGTTGGCTCAATTGGCGGTTCTCGATGCCGATGGCTTCGCTAAAGTCGTGGCCGCCGCCAAAAGCGCCTAGAGACTTCCTCAGAGACCTCTTCCATGATGCAATGTCCCCCGACGTTCCCCAACGGACATTATCGACGGCTGGCGCGTCTCGGTCTGAGTTTGAGTCTCCTGCTGGGACTCAGTGTTTTCGAGGCGCGTCCGTTTGTGGGACTCTTATCTGGGGACTTATCTGGGGACTTGTCTGAGCTGATCTCTGGGAAATCCGCCCTCGCTGCCCCTCTGTCGGAGATTCGCCAGCGGGGTTATTTAATTGTGGGCGTGAAGGACAATCTGCGCCCCCTGGGGTTTCAAGATGAAGCGGGAGGCTTACAGGGCTTTGAAATCGAGATCGCCCATCGTCTCGCGGAAACCCTCCTCGGGGATGCTGAGGCGATTCGGCTGCGGCCTGTGATGAATCGCGATCGCCTCCCTTGGCTTCTAGCCGATGAAGTGGATGTGGTGATTGCCCAGGTTACGCATACCCCAGGGCGATCGCGCCTCGTGAATTTTAGTCCCCCCTATTACTTCGACGGAACTGCTGTCATTACCCGTCAGCCCGAAATTCGTCGTCTGGCTGACTTACGCCAGCGTCGAGTCGCGGTGTTGCGTCAATCCGATGCGATCGCCGTCCTCCGCCATCAAATCCCCACAGTAGAGTTAGTGGGGGTTGAGAGTTATCAAGAGGCCTACCAAGAACTCGAAGCCGGAACTGTGGCGGCCTTTGCCGCTGATGCAACGGTTCTCGCCGGTTGGCAACAAACCGATCGAGACTATCATGTGTTGGGCGATCGCCTCTCCTCGGTTCCCCTAGCGGTGATGATGCCCAAAGGCCTAGAGTATGACCCCTTACGGCAGGCCGTCAACGGGGCGATCGTCCGTTGGCAGCAAGAGGGTTGGTTGGCAGACCGTGCCAGAAATTGGGGCTTATAAAACCCCACCACCCCTTATAATACCATTAAACCTGCAATAAACCTCCAATCAATACGTGTTTTTAAGTCCTTTTTTCCTGCTTTATGGATAGTAATCTCGCTCTGTTTTATCTAGCCACATTAGTCGGGCTATTAGCCATTGCAGCTTGGTTTGTCATTCGTCAAACCTTACGAACTC
>CAZXWM010000008.1:14693-23511 GCA_964644215.1 uncultured Phormidium sp. | reverse complement strand
AAAGATGCCACCGCCAAAGATTTCTATGAACTCGGGGGCGTTTTGCTCGACAAAAAACTCTACTCCCAAGCCGTCCTGAACCTACAAAAAGCCCTCAAAGCCAAAGACTTAAAAGAAGCAGAAAACAAAGCCCTAGTGTATAACGCCCTCGGCTTTGCCTATGCCGCTCAGGAGCAATATGACCTAGCCATTCGTCAATATAAAGAAGCCCTAAAAATCGAACCCGAGTATGTCACCGCTTGGAGTAATCTCGGCTTTTCTTATGAAAAGAAAGGACTCGACGCCGCCGCCTTAGACGCCTATCAAGAGGTCTTAAAACGGGAACCCGACAACGCCGTTGCCCAAAAGCGTAGTGACTCCCTAGAAAAACGCCTTCCCGCAACGTCTGGGAGTAATGGATAATCAATAATACTTGTAGGGGCGAACGGCGGTTCGCCCTGAGTTAAGTCAAGACCCCTTCAGCAACTCAACAACTTGTTGATAAAACTGCCGATTCTGCTCTCGACATTCCTCTAAACTCTCAGGATAAGACTGACAATCATCAAGATAATCTTGCCAATTGTCAGTCTGACATTGAAACCAATCCTGGAAAAATTTTTGATAGAGCGTTTTCCCAAACAGAGATATCTTATACTTTTTGGGTCGCCAACGCTGCACCGGGTAGAATCCTGGACGATGTTTTAAGCCATAAAACTTACTACTAAAGGGAAACGCCAACACGTTTCGTCCTAACAAGGTTCCCCAATACGCCCCATGAAAGGAACTGGTAATAATCGTTTCACCTGAGCCTAAAAAGTCTAAAACGGCGCGAAAATCGACCTGTTCGTTGCTAAAAGTTGGCAACCCCTTAAACGTAAGACGAAACTTCTTGTGAGAAAAGACCACCATCTCATGTTTAGGAGAACGAGGACGGTCAAATTCCGGGTGCATACAACTGGCACAAGGAAGCCAAGGTAAGCCAACATCATAATCGCGAACTCCGGCTAAATCAACGCCCTCAAGATAGGGTGCATAGTCAAAGTTCCGCCAAGACTCGGAGGGATTCTCATAGGATTGTTGGCCCACTCCCCAAAGAATCACCCGTCCCTGTTTAGGGTGGTGCTGGAGTTGTTGCAGATTTTCAAGGAAGCGTGGAAATAACAAACCACCGCCACCAATAATCACATGATGGTGGCCAGCAGGCTGGTGTAGCAACTCATCAATATCTTTAAGTTCAAGGTGATATCCAGGAATATCAAAATAACTCAATGGAGACGAGACTAAATCGCCGATATTCACCGAATGTCTCACATGATAGTTAATAATATCAACCACGCTACCCCTCACCCACCAATATCATCTTACTTATTCCCTCGAACTAGACGTTACTATGATTCCTGAAAGTAGTCAGAGACAACAGTTTGAATCTCTTTCATAAACTGTTCTACGGAAAAGAGATCTTGCTGTTTTTTGAGGGAGTTGAGGAGGCTTTGTTGCTTCTCTTTATTTTCCAGGACAGCAACAATTTTTTCAACGGCATCAGGTTGTCGATGATAGAGGAGTTCCTGATGCTGGGTTCCCACAATTTCAACTTGGCCACCTTTGTTGCGGACAAAGGGAATCATCCCCGCTTTGACCATTTCGGCGACGGAAATGCCAAAGGGTTCAGGTTTTTGATGTAGGCCATAGCGGCAACGGGCTAGAATTTTCAGGTAGTCTTTATAGGGTAAGTCCTGATAGACTTGAATCCAGTCCGAGTTCTGCGCTGCAATTCGTTTAATGCGCCGTTCGTAGGATTGTTGGTAAGCGCCCCCACCTCCTCCGGTAATATGTAGCTTAACATCGAAGCCGCGATCGCGCACTTGTTGTAAAATTTCAATGACCTGATGGGGTTGTTTGGCAACCACAATCCGGCCACTACAGAGAAATGCGTCTTCTTTGTCCTGCCAGGGAATCGCCTCAATGTCGCTCACCACCGGAGGATAGACAATACGAGAGTCGATGCCATAGGCCCGTTTGATACTTTTCGCTGTATGCTGGGAGTTGGCTAGGGTGATATTTTCTTCTAGGCGCTTTCTGGAAAAATCCGAAATTTTCATCAAGATTTTGCCCCATCGTTTCATGGTTTTGGGGTTAGGGTCAACGACATGAACCCAATGGAGATATTGAATCCCTGGCCGTCCCATATCTAAGCCATTGTAGGTTGATAAAACCAAGTCATAGTCTTGGGTGAGTTCCTTAAAGACTCGTACCGACCAGTGAATTAAGCCTGAGCGAACTTTAGAAATGTTGGCGATTAAGGGTTTCACCAGCCCCGTATCTAACGCCTCGGGCAATAGGGATTTAACGGTGATATTTTGTTGCGTTAAATGGGTGTTGTAGAGAATATCTAAACGCTCTAAATCGATTGAATTTAAAGTAAAGAGCGTCACATCATAGTAGGGGGCTAATGCTTCTAAAATCCAGAGACTGACCGCTTCTGCCCCTCCTCCCATAAAATAGGGTTGCCAAACTGCAATTGTTTTTAAATCTGGTTTGGATTGATTCATTGGTTAAATTAGAATCACGCAAGGAGGACAGGACAACACACCAAAGGATTTGTCTAAGGGAGTCTTTAGCTCTAGCTGCCCCTATCCCTTTGGTGTTGTTTTAAGACTTAGATGTGATGCGATCGCCTTGAATTGGATAGCACCAGCCACACTCGTCCAGCAAATTATAGCCCGATTGTCAATGAATGACAAGAGAACCAGCAGAGAATCACCAGACCGGGGTTCTCCCTAGAGCCAGTATTCCAGTTGTAGATCATAATAACCTGATTGTTCCTTCGGTGCTTGCCCTCGTTCAATGCGATCGATAATATGCGGGAGGTTATCGATAAATTCCGGACTCCGCTGAGTTGGGTGTAGAGTCCAGGCTTCGGGATGAGTGAGGGTGGCTCGCACACAATTGACCTTTTTGAGTTGGTTGGAGACAATCACTTCCCAAGAGTCTAACTTTCCTCGGCCCGTCCAGTTGTTAATACTTGTCAGAATACGAGGCGGTAACTTACAGAGCCACTTGCGCTTAAAGCGCCGCCACAAAACTGGCATTGGTAGTAAACTCTCGAATTTAGACCGTTGCAGCAGAAAGGCCCGGCTACTAAAGAAGGTAAATTTATAAAACCCTTCTGGGTCATAGTCATAGGACTTAGTTTGATGAAATTGGTCTTCATCCGGCAAAGGAAAGCCAGTAAAGGGACGAACAAACATAACCTCATCACGACGCTTGAGTAAATCCATACCTAGCTCAATCCAATTAAACCCGGATTGTTGGTGGAGTAACATATCACTATCAAAGTGAACAATGTAATCTCCAGGGACGTTCTCAATCGCAAAAATAGAGCCGAGGATGGGATAGCCTTTATAGTTGTGAGTCAGACGAATCTCTGAAATACCAAAGTGTTTTTTGTAGATCTCACGCCGATAGGATTCCGAGTAATCCATTTCCATAATCTCATCCATGACACCATCATCAATGAGTTTCTGACAAGCCGCCCGCAAATCCTCCAATGTTCCCACACCAGGACGATTCACCTTATCACCTGATAAGGGAGCCGTATCCATCACCAAAACTCGTTTGAAAAAGGGGAAGTTGCAGCCACGAACGAGATGAGGGATGGTCTGCATCATAAAGGGTAAGTCCGTCCGAGCCACCATGATTGAAAGAGAACAGGTTTCTTGGGGTTGTGTGGAGAATAATGGATAATTTAAGTTAGTATCGGTCGATGTCATCTGAGGTGTTTGTGGATTAGGCTGTTTTGTGTCTTGCTTCGTCATGGTAGGTTTAGGCTTGAATTGATTGATATTTTCTTCTGTATCGTTGTTCGATTTTTATCTAAGACATCATAGTTATCTGTTTGTGGATTTTATTCAAGAGAAATGCTTGGCGTACAGTAGCGAGATAAATTTTGATAGGTGGTCTGGTAAAGTCCTTCAGCTTCCTCACGGATGTCCGCAGGAAGTGAGGTTGGAGGAGGAGCTTTTTGCCGGATTATTTTGCCAGACTTGATTTTTCCTTGAGAATCTCCAACCCCTTTTTGTCCGGTAGTTTTGAGGATTTGATACTGCTCTGAAAATTCTAACTCGCTGCCAAGAAATTGTTTCAAAGAACTCAAAACTGAGGGAGTATCATCCAAAATTTGCTCATAAGTTACCCAGAGGCTACGATTTTTATTATTTACAAGTTTGGCGTAATTTTCGAGTTGAATGAGGCGATTTTTATAGTAATCAAATCGTTGGCGATCGCTCAAATGAGGCTTCAGCTTTTGTAGGCTAACTAAACTTGCAACGGGTTCTCGAATGAGAAAAATATTCGAAACTTGGGGATGCGTGAGAAGGGGTGGGTTTGATAATAAATGATTGTGAAGCACCTTATCTAAAACATATTGGTGATTCATCCTCAGATATTTGAGATCCCTCAGATGTCTAAACTCATGACATTGCCAATATACATCAGCCATGAGTTGCTTGAAATCTTGGGGAGTTTGATATGTGATGTGAGTTTCACCGTAGCCAAGAATGGCGGGGTTATGGGTCAAAATATGCGTCAATAAAGAAGACCCCGATCGCATATGACTAAGAAGCAGGAGAATACGCATCGGCTGCGATCGCCCCCAAATACCCCCTAGCTCTGGACTCGAATAAATACGCTGCCGAAAGTAAGTTTTAATCGCTGCATTTTTTTGATGACGAAATTTCTCTTTCAGGTTTTTAGGTAAGACAAAATAAGTCATATTCTCAAAGAAAATCAGTGGACAAAAATTAATATTTTAGGCAAATTTTAGTTTGCTTCTAACAGTTGAAGAGTTCCCTTGTTGTCAGAAATAGTAGTTGCCCAAAACGACTCGTAGAGTCCATACTCCGTTGTGAGTTGGGTTGGGGAAGTTACATTAGAGTCTTGTTGAAGGAAGACGACAGCACAAGGTGCTGTAGCCGCTCCCGAGATGGGTTGAGCGCTTACCCTAGCCTGATTCGAGGGATTATCAACCGCAACATGGTAAAGGTGACTGTTCTGTCCCCCATGTTTTCGTAATAGTATCCATAGAGGATATTCAAACCAGAAACTTTCATTACCAATGCCGACGTTGTAACAGTTGAGAGTATCAAGCTCAGCTATCATGGCTTGATAGGGGTCTTGTAGATGACCTTGACTCATGAAATATTGTTCAATGCGGGGAGTATTGAACAAAGAGGTTTCTGCCAAGAGCGACTTGAATTGATTATCAAACAGCCAGGGTTGAATCGACAGCAGTAAAATCAAAGCAATACAGCCAGTCAGCAGCGGCGGAAACGTCCGAACAAATATTGTGGCAACCAGGGGAGAAAATAACACAAACAAGGGCAGATGTAAGCGACTGCGCCAAGGAGACCAAGTAAATAGAAACGAAAATATGAAAAAACTAGTAACCAAGAGGATTGCTCCCCCTACCAAATGGGAGTGTTTGCGTAGGGATTTGCGGCTCACGAGGATGAGAAGTCCTACAAAAATGAGAATGATATGTACCGGATTGCCACTGGTATCTTCATATTGAGAAATGGCGGGGACATAAAAGCGACTCACTTTAGGACTGAGGAGGTCTGGATTATTGATGTCTAATCCCAACTGATCATGAATAATTGTGATAACTTTTTCGGTCAGTCCTGTGGTGGGAACAATCCAATTTTGTAACTGTAAAGCTCGCACCCAATCCCCATGAAGTGACAGTTGTTTAAAGATGCTGGCAAGGAAAACTGGTAGAGAGAGGGTATTATTGGTTTCTGCCGCCACATCTACTCCCAGAGGAGACCCGCTTAGAGCGAAATTACGGAGATAATGCCCAAGATTTAAGAGGAGAGCGATCGCCGCCGCAAAACTTGCCAATTGCCAGACGCGGCGACGCTTTTGTTGAATCGTCCAAACCAACAAACCGAGACAGAGAGGGAAGGCATAAATATAGGCCGTTCCTTTACTGAGGATAGCTAACCCCAAACTCGCCCCGATATAGACGGCCGTAGACACCGTCACGCCAACTTGCAGCATCAGCAGTGTAAAGTAGCTCAGGCAGACCAACCACAGGGTAACGACGTAGTCATTTTGGGTACTGGCGGCTTGTAATACCCCCATCGGGATGGTGGCACAGAACACTACAGCCCAGATCTGTCCCCGGCGATCGCATCCGAGTTGTCGAGCGATCAGGGACACCCCTACGAGGCTAACCACCATGCTGCCCCATTGCACCAGGTTGGCAAAATAATCCCCACCACTGAGAAGCTGAAACTGAGCAATAGCAAATTCTGAGCCGGGGTTTTGATAGAGTTGCTTGAGACTATGAGTGGGATAATGGGCAACGGTGCCATGTTGTAGCCAATGCATCACCCGACTGAGGTGATAGCGCATCGAGTCAGGATTATTGGGGGCTGAGGCGATCGCCAACCCGGCCGTAATTACCACAATCCAAGCCACCCCAGCCAGCAAAAGCGAGGGAAACAGGGGCACAGGCCAACGAAAAGGCTCCCGTTTCACCCATCTCGAGTCTGGACTTATCCCGAAGCCCCCATAGCGACGCATAACCACCGCACAGAGTCCAATCACTAGCAGCCAGGCCAGGCCAACGGCGAGGGGAGTAAACAGCCGTAAGCCGCTCAACAGTTCAGTGATCACCGTCAGCGTTACCCCCGAGAGCACGAGCGATCGCAGCAATGCTTCCCGCCAAGGATGGCGGTGGTGCTGTTTTAGGATGAGGAAGAAACCGGCCCAAGCCAGAATGGGTAAAATAATAAACATGGCAAACCTAATAAGGTGAAACGCGATCGCCCCGGAAACTCCAGTAACAGCGGCAATTACTTGAACAAAATCACCAGAGAGCTACTGAAGATGACCAGAGTTCCCACCACAGGAATCACCGCACGGGGCATCGGCAACCTCCGACGACGGGTAAACCAGCTTAACGCCGCATAACTGACCAGTCCTAAAGCCGCAGCCAGGCCAAAACGGAGAATCCGGCCACGATAGACTTGTGCGTAAATTTGTCCCTGTTCGACGAGGCTAGGATCGGCGAGTTCGAGGTCCGGAACTCTGAGGGTTTGCCAAGTCAACCCTTGATCCCGAGAGCGATAGAGAGCCGTATTCGGATCTCCCATGGCATAAATCGTGTCATCTTCACCGTAGTTGGGGGAAAACTGAATCGCCATCCCGGCCGAGGGAATCCCATTGAGTTTCGAGAAGAGAAGTTGATTATCTCCGATTTGAGTAAAACTCTGACCGCCATCGACAGTGCGCCAGAGTCCCCGACCTCGAATACTGGCTACGAGAGTGCGATCGCGCTCAAATTCTGGGGAAACCGCAATGGCCTCAATATAGTCATCAGCAAACTCCCCTAACCCCGCCAACGGTTGCCATGATGCACCAGCATCCGCTGACCAAAACACCCCCGCATCGGTGCCAACAAAAATCGTTCCATCGGCTGCATAGTTGGGAGAGATGGCAATTTGCAGATTGCGGCGCGTCTCCCAAGCCGGATCTGAGGTGAGACGAGTCCAGGTTTCGGCGCGATCGCTCGATTGAAAAATTCCTCCCGGGCCAGTCGCCAGTAAGATCCCATCCTCAATGAAATTTGGGGAAGCCACAAACGAGGGCGCATCATTGCCCCCAGCCGCCCCAATATCTGCCACAGTTTGGAAATGACGACCGCCATCGGTGGAGCGGAAAAACGTGCCATATTGTCCGGCCACATAGACCGTTTCATCCTCAGCAAAGTTCGGAGAAACCACCAGCGTCACCCCCCGCGTTTCCGATGGCAAAGCCACCACCTGCCAAGACACGCCCCCATCGGTCGATCGCAGCAGTTTTGTCCAGAGAATCGAGGCAAAGAGAGTTTGATCATTCCCGTAGTTGGGGGAAAACGCCACATGGAAGTACCGGCGCGGATCTTGATACTGCGGCTCAAAGTTGTTGGTGAACCAAGGCAGATGCAGACCCCGGCTGGGCCGTTGCCAACTCTGACCACCATCATTCGTCAGATAAATGCCATTGACATAGGTTCCCAAGGCCAGAGTTTGATCCTGGCCATAGTTAGGGGAAATATCAAAGGCCATGACAATATCTGGCGATAGGGTTTCGAGCTGTTGCCATTGTTGACCCCCATCGATGGAGCGATAGAGACTATTGAAGCCCCCCATAAAGACGTAGCCCTCAGCCAAGGCCGTGGGGGAGGTAGCTAAGCCATAAAAATGAGGTTCTTCGAGTTCATCGGCTTGCACATCTTTGGCTAACTCCCCTTGAGCCGCGTTCCAGGTTTGACCGCCATCGTTGGAGCGAAAAAAGCCCGCATCCCAGGTCGATAGCAGTAACTGAGGTTGTCCCCCGTCGGCGGCCAGAGCCAAGAGATCGGTAATCTGTAGATCGGGTAAGTCTGAATTGATGGCCGTGAACTGATTTCCGCCATCGTCGCTGTAGAAAACGCCCGCCGTTGCCGTTCCTAGCCAAAGCTGATTGTCCTGGCTAAAGTTGGCCGAGGGGGCGATCGCCGTAATTGCCCCAGTATTATTAAGTTGGCTGCTACGAACCCAGGTTGTCCCAGCATCGTCAGAGCGATGCACTTCTGCTTCGGCGGTCCCGACAAAGATAACTTGGGGATTGTCTGGGGTAAAACTCAAACTGGTGATGCGTTGGTTCTCCATCGAGACCGATTGCCACTGCTCTCCTCCGTTGTCGCTACGATAGAGACCTCCATCATGGCCCGCCACCAGAATCAGATTGTCGTTATTGGGGGAGACGGCGATCGCGTCGAGATCAAGGCGGCTTAAGCCATTCACCTGTTGCG
>CAZXWM010000008.1:13423-14683 GCA_964644215.1 uncultured Phormidium sp. | reverse complement strand
CCAAGACAAACCACCATCATTGGAGCGATACACCCCATCGCCTCGGGTGCTCAAATATAACCGCTCTTGATTCTGCTGCGACAGAGCCAGTCCCGACAGGTTTTGGCCGTCGAGTCCGTCCACCAGTCGTTGCCAGGAGTTCCCGGCATCTATAGACTTATATAAGTTATTGCGGACAACAATAAAGAGGGTTTCATCCTCACTAAACCTAGGGGAGACGTGAACCTCAGTCACCACATGATGAGGACGATGAGCCCAGGCCGGTTGACCGCCCCCAATCAGGACAGTCAATAGGACAATCAGGCTTAGGGTTAGCGTGACTAACCTGGTGCAGCGATGATAGGAATTAAACCAATTCACGATAGCAAAGCCTCCTCGATCCGAGGAATGCGTAAATGTCTTTTGTAAAGAGAAAACGCAAGGTTTACGCAGGCTTATCTTTTGTGCTGGGTCTTGGGGATAGTCTCAACCCAAACGACAACCATCTTGGCATAAAAAAACTGAGTTTGGGGAACTATTACATTTCTTAAACTTATTGTCCTGGTTCTGGCTAGATACCCCTTGTTTTACATCCCATAATCAGCTAAGATAATGAGTTAAGCAAATTGAATCTCGATGGAACCATGATTTCTCAAACCTCTCGCCGCGACGAACTAGCCGCATTTGATGATGAACTCTCCAAGCGGTTTATTGAGCTCGATCCAGCCGGCTATTTTTTAATCTATCTCGACCGTGACGCGGGGCTAATTTGCGCCGAGCATTATAGTAACGATATTAATGATCAAGGTTTAGCTGTGGACCCCGACACCGGAGAGCCGATTCCTTGTCAGGGAGGGGCGAAACGCCGGCCAACAGGCATCTTTCGGGGGAAAACGGCTAAAGAACTCGGTCTGAAAATCACAGAACAAGCCGATCCCGTACCCCTAACCTATTTGGATCATGCTCTCTATCTCGGACGAGAGTTTGTCAAAGCTGAAGCGGCACTCCTCTCAGGGACAGAGTATATTCAAGATTAGAGCCAAGACTAGAGCCAAGATTAGAGCCAAGTAATGGGCTAACGTCGCTCCTCTAGGTCATAGGGTTCTGGAGAGGCGCTCAAGCCAATCCCCTCACTCGCAGCGGTGTCGGGGGTATCCAACCAATCTTCTAAACCGGTTTTTAGGTCGGTGACGTTCTCGGCCGAAAGCTGGGAAATCAAGTTTTTGATTTCATCAGGATTGAGGTTTGAGCTGAATTGAGAGGTCATTGAATCTTGAGCGG
>CAZXWM010000008.1:10362-13413 GCA_964644215.1 uncultured Phormidium sp. | reverse complement strand
TCAATGGGGCTTTGGAACCAGAATCGTTGGGGAGAGTGGCGAGACGTCTCCAAAACTTGGCTCGACTATACCACATTTGCTTGGACGGTCAAGATTCACCCACACTAGAGTCGCTGACTAGCGATCATTCGGGGAGTCTGTCATCGATTCTGTCATGGATAAAGACAAACTGACTCATCGTGAAGGGGCGGCCAGCTTTAAGGTTGGTCAAGGATTTTATCGCCGTACCAGCCAGGTGGGGCGGGATTTAGCGATTCTGGCGGCTCGGTTGGAGAAGGGCGATCGCGGCCAGTTGCGAGTTCTCGATAGTATGGCCGGCTGTGGGGTGCGATCGCTACGCTATTGGCTCGAAGGCGGTGCTGATTGGCTGCTGGCTAACGAAGGAAATCCCGAGATGAATGGGATTCTTCAGGAGAACCTAGGGCCAATGTTAGCCGCTCAAGCCGGGTTAATTCAGCACCGAGATGCTAACCGGGTGTTTTTTCAATGCTACGATCGCCGCGACTACTATGATCTCGTCGATGTCGATAGTTTTGGCTCGCCGGTTCCCTTTCTCAACACCAGCCTCTGGGCGGTACGGCTAGGGGGACTCGTCTATCTCACCAGTACCGATGGCCGCACCGCCACGGGCCATGAACGGGAACAGAGTTTACGGGTGTATGGGGCCTATGGGCGATCGCATCCCAGTGGCCATGAACAGGGGTTACGCTTGCTCATTGGTAGCACCCAGCAGCAAGCGGCCACAAAAGGCTTGGGAGTGACGCCGTTATTTTCGCTCTATGCTCACTCCGTCTATCGAGTCATGTTTCGACTGGTGAAAGGACAACAGTTAACCGAAGCCAACTATGGTTTTTTGGCCTACTGTCACGACTGCGGCGAGTATGAAACCGTCACCTGGCGACAATTAGGGCGCATCTCTCCCTGTCCGCGAGATGGACAGTCTCGGGTTCTCAGTGGTCCGTTGTGGTTAGGATCGCTTCATGATTCCCAGTATCTGCAACGAATGCAGACTTTAGCCCAGCAGCAGGGTTGGCCAAAACGAGTCAAGCTGTTGCAAACCATGATCGCTGAAGCGGACTTACCGCCCTATTTCTATGGCCTCGGCGAAATTGGCCGCCGCAGTGGCCGGGATCTGTTGCCCCGTGAGCAATTGTTGGCCCGATTGCGAGCGCGCGGTTATCGTAGCAGTGCCAGTCATATCAATCCTCAAGCGGTGAAAACTGAGGCGGATTTAGCGACTTGTGTGGCGATCGCGAGGGAATAGGGGGGAAGAAGGCAACAGGCAACAGGCAACAGGCAACAGGCAATACTGGAACTGAGGGGAAATCTTTAATAAAACGTCGGGTGAGCAAGACATTGCTCACCCGACGACGGTTTGGGTTTATTAAACCTGTTTTAGTTAACGACTACAAACGAGTTGCTGACTTTCTTGCTCTAACAGTTGTAAGAGCTTATCATCGCCGCGATCGCGCGCACTGGCCATCCGAGCCGAAAGACGCTTACAGAGGTTTTCTTGGTGAACTTGATTCAGTCGAGAAAACTCCAAGTTGCTCATGGATAGAGATGGGGCCAACCGTTGGCGGCTGGGGCGTTCCAGCGCTTCTGTACCACCGTTGGCGGTGCTGCGGTAGGGGACAGCGCGATAACTAAGTTCGGCGACGGGTTGCGCCATCGTCATATGCCGAGGATAGCGCATGGGATAAGACTGACCCCGATAGGTGGCGAGGATTTCGCTTTCGCTCATCTCCAGAGACGGGGGGAGGTACTCGTAGGGAACACCGCGATAAGAGAGTTTCATAAATTCCTAAGTGTCCGTGACAACAACGAAAAAAAAATGATGCGGTCAAGACTCCGTTGCCGAAATCTGGACTGAACCAGTGCTTGAATCCAAATTATATTCTGTATCAATTTTAACACTTTTTTTAAAAAGATGTCAAAGAACCCAGATATAATCGGAGCCGATTACCCGCCTTTTGGGAGCGATCGCCGTTGGGGATCGTCATCGGGGATCACGGTTCAGGGTATGCTGGAAAGACCCTTGTCTGGCAGTAGACAGGTGAAAGAAGACATCCACAACCCTCCAACTCCTGCTCAAACCAGGGTTTTGTGACTGTCAGCCGTCAACGGTCAACTGCCATCAATTCTTACCTTGCGACCTCAAGAGCGCTCATGATGCGCGATCCCCGCTCTCAGCCTCGACCCTCACAACCAAACTTGCGAGACCCGCGTTCACCCTGGCCCCGTCGCCGGGTGTCGCCGCGCCTCAAGACCCTGCGTCAACTGCGGCGACAGCAAAAACAGCGCGTCCGACTCCTGTTGATTCCTCTGGCCTTGGGACTGTTTGGGCTGGCGATCGCCCTTTCCCTAGGACGATTGAGGCGCTCCAAACCGACGGTTGACCTTCCCCCGAGTCGCGATCGCCTCTCGGAGTACCTCACCTCAGAACCCCAGCGAAGCCGTCATCGAGATAACCCCTTCATCGAGAACCATCTCCGCGATCGCCCCCCAGAAGTGCGCGCCCTTCTCGATACCATCGCCTTCGCCGAAGGAACCCACGACAACTTGGGGTATCGTACCCTCTTTACCTTCGAGACCTTCCGTAGCTACCGAGATCACCCCCGTCGCGTTCACTGCGCCTCCTACCACGGCTATCGTCTTTGTTCCGACGCCGCCGGCCGCTATCAAATGATTAGCAGCACCTTCGACAGCGTCGCCAAACGCCTACAACTCGACGACTTTTCCCCCAAATCCCAGGACTTAGCGGCCGTCGAGTTAATTCGTTGGCGCGGGGGACTCAGCAAAATCGAGCAGGGTGACTTTGACGGGGCGATCGCCGCTATTGGCCGGGAATGGGCCAGCCTTCCCGGTTCCGGCTACGGACAACCCCAAACCAGTCGAGAAGACCTCAGAACCATCTATCAACAACGGCTCAGCTACTACCAAGACCCACAGAACCGCTAGAACAAATTCCTTGACAAAATTGCCAATTTGTGCATTAAGCCCCCCTGAGAGCGAACCCAGACTTAATTAGGGCTTGCTGAAAAGAGGTGG
>CAZXWM010000008.1:8667-10352 GCA_964644215.1 uncultured Phormidium sp. | reverse complement strand
TCCTTCTGCACCGTACTCGGTGCGCCCGAATAGACCACACCGCGCTGAGTATCCAACGTCACGATCGCCCCCTCACGAATCAACTTCGTCGCGTTCTTCACCCCCAAAATCGCCGGCTTCCCTAACTGAGAACAAATAATCGCCGCGTGACTGGTTAAACTTTCCTCCTCCGTCACCACCCCAGAGGACTGCTTAATCATCTCAATAAAACTCGCATCGGTGTACGTTGTCACCAAAATCTCCCCAGGATTAAAGTTTCCCACCATCGACGCCGTCGGCGCCACCCGCGCCGGGCCGCTGACAACAACCGAGGACGCACCAACCCCAGTTCCGTGACCTAACACAGACTTGACCACACCCACCTTAACCAAATCCGTCGATCCCGAGACCCCCTGAAGCGTTCCCGCCGTCATCACCACCAGATCCCCCTCATCCACCAAATTATTCTCCAAAGCCACACTAATAGCCGCATCAAAGGTTTGCGAGGTCGAAGGTAAACTGAGAATTAACAGGGTTTTCACCCCCCAAACCAATTGCAACTGACGCGCCACATTCACATGAGGCGTCACCGCCAAAATCGGGGCCTGGGGTCGAAATTTCGAGACATTACGAGCCGTTGAGCCACTTTTGGTTAACGTCATCACCGCCGACGCCTCAAGTTGAGCCGCAATTTGGCCCACCGCTTGACTAATCGCATTGGGAATCGATCGCCCCGTCTCATCAACCCCCGTCACATTCTGAACAATGCGATCGGCTTCAATCCGCGTCGCAATCTGAGCCATCATCGCCACAGCTTTCACCGGGAACTCACCCACCGCCGTCTCATTGGACAACATCACCGCATCAGTTCCATCGAGAATCGCATTGGCCACATCAGAAATCTCAGCCCGAGTCGGTCGGGGACTATAGACCATACTATCGAGCATCTGAGTCGCCGTAATCACCGGAATCCCCAGGCGATTGGCCGTAACAATCAGGCGTTTTTGCAAAATGGGGACTTCCTCAGCCGGAAGTTCCACCCCCAAATCTCCCCGGGCCACCATCACCCCATCACTGAGGGAGAGAATTTCTTGCATCTGTTCGATCGCCTCATGTTTTTCAATTTTGACGATCACAGGAACCGACTTCCCGGCGCTGGCGATTAACTCCTTAATTTCTAGGACATCTTGAGGGTTGCGCACAAAACTCAGGGCCACCCAATCCACGCCGCGATCTAAACCAAACATCAAATCTTTACGGTCTTTGTCGGTGAGGGCCTTCACCGACAAAGCAACCCCTGGAAAATTCACCCCTTTGTTATTCGATAACTTCCCGCCAACAACGGTGCGACAGTAGAGTTCTCCAGCGGCGGGATCGACTTTCTCGACGCGCATTTCCACTCGTCCGTCATCGAGGAGAATCGTTGCACCTTCGGGGACTTCTCGGGCCAGGGGTTCATAGGTGATCGAGGACATCGTTTGATTGCCCTCCATGATGTGACTGGTGAGAATGAAGGGATCACCGTCTTTGAGAACAATTGAGTCTTTCTCGAACCGTCCTAAGCGAATCTTCGGTCCCTGTAAGTCTTGCAGAATCCCCACCGGCTGATTCAGTTCAAAAGAGGTTTGACGAATCAGGCGGATGCTACGTTGATGGTCGTCATGGGTTCCGTGGGAAAAGTTGAGCCGTAGGGTGGTCGCCCCTGC
>CAZXWM010000008.1:0-8657 GCA_964644215.1 uncultured Phormidium sp. | reverse complement strand
CTGCTAAAATCAACTCCCGCAGCACTTCGGGTTTACTGGTGGCGGGTCCAATTGTGGCGACAATTTTGGTGCGGCGCAGGGGGGGACGTGGTTGCATGAACTCTCACTCTCAACAAATGTGGTGCTGATGACTCGGTACTGGTTGGGTCGATGTGCCGAGTCAATAGATGGATGGACGGTCAATGGACTGTCAATAATAGCCTGTCAGGGGCTAATCAGCATAGTGTCTCACGATCTTGGCGCGAATCGATCGCCAGATTCACAAGCCGCCGCCGGTTCACGACTTGGGATCGCCAAGAGATGGGGAAGACTGGGATGGCGCAGCTTGGGAGAGAGGTTTAGGGGAGATTCGCCAACGCAAGCCGAACAGGGTGAGCGGACGATAGCGTAGAGGACTGTCCCAGATGCGACTGAGGGGACGGGCGGCCAGGGCCAACATGAGCAATAGTAAGGCGCTATGGCCTGGTGAATCCACCATGGCATCGGTTCGCCGTAGGGTAATCAGGTTTTCAAAAATCGCACAACAGATGTCCGTAGGGGCGTACCCTGGTCGGTGAGCGATCGCCGAACCGTGGTCGCCCTCCCCCAGCGTTGATGTCTAGCAAGCATTTCGGGAAATGGTATAAAAAAGTCCATTTTTTGTTATATTTTTTGTTAGGAAATTTGCTAATCAGCATCCCTTGGAACATCTGCCAAAATTCGCAAACAAACTGTCAATGTAAACCCTTAACTGGCTGGCATACGAGCCACTCCAGCGACATGAGGGCTAACAATAGGAACATTCAGTTCAAACTCCTGGAGTTGAATGTCGGTGAACCCAGCCTGGGCGATCGCCTCCCCCGTAGTACGATTGAGATGACAGCCATCAAATACCCGTTTCCAGACCGGATTTAAGCCATTTTGCAGTCGATGAGTCCAGGTATTCGCATCAGCGGCGACATGTTCGAGAAAAACAAACTGTCCTTGAGGTTTAAGAATACGTTTAATTTCCTCGAACACGCGATCGGGATCGTCCACCGAACATAATACATGGGTGCTTACAACGGCATCGACAGAGTCATCCGCCACAGCCATCGACTCAGCACCACAAGCTTCAATACGTTCAACCTGAAGTCCCTGTTCTTCAGCTTCTTGTTCTAAATACTGGTGCATAAAAGGATTCGGTTCAACGCCGATCCATTTAATATCCTGGGGATAATAACGAAAATTGGCTCCAGCCCCCGCCCCAATTTCAACCACTCGTCCTCGCAATTGTCCCACTAAGGTTTGGCGAAGTTGGGCTAAGTTGGCACAACTCGGATGATGCTTTAATCCAATCGTTCGTTCATCGACATCAGTCATTTTCGACATTTGCCACGCGAATACCCGTTGACCAACTTGGCAGAGAGGAGACAGTTGCATGGAATCGTCGTTAACTTAATCGTTAGTGTTTCCTTTAGTTTAAAACATTTCCTGAAGATCGGTTAAATCTGGGCTAAGATTTCCCTGATTATGAGTATTATTGTGACGAGAGGGGCTTCCCTTCAAGGCCCTTAACTTGAGGAACCCTAGGGAAGCAAGCCTGGCAAGCTTCAAAAAACTTAACGATAAAACCCAGGTCAACACCTTGAAATTTAGGAGAAGCGATCGCACTATCGGTAGTGTCAGAGCCTGTGACGATGGCCGCCTTCAGCCCCCATTCCTAAGTGTCCATCCCTCGTCATGTCATTCGACCCTAGTCAGCAGGAAGGACAGCCCCTGGCTCGACATCGAGAGTCCCGAAATGGAGAGTCCTGAAGCGGATGCCTCAACTGCTGTTCTTCAATCAAATCCCTATGATGATCTTGAAATCAATTTGGCGTTCTTGGACCAACTCGTGGCATCACCTCTGGCATCGACGCATCTTTTACGGGGCGATCGCCGCGATCGCCGCCGTTCTCGTCTTTGGGATTCACTCATTTGTCCTGAGTCAACAACCCGTTCAAGTGAGTGTTCTCATGCAGGCCCTCGAACGAGCGCAATGGGACCCCATCGTGGAACGCTTTGAAGCGGAAAATCCCGACATCGACCTAGAAATTGTCGAAGGTCCCAACGCCACCAACCTCGTCGAAGACCTCTATACCTCGGCCTTCTTACTCGGGGACTCCATCTACGATCTCGTCTATATGGACATCGTCTGGACTCCCAAATTTGCCGCCGCCGGTTGGCTCGAACCCCTCGACGATCGCGTTAGTGAGGAAGACCTCAGTGCCTTCCTAGAAGGAGATATTGAGGGAGGACGCTATAACGGACAACTCTATCGGATGCCCTTCCGCTCCGATGCGGGAATGCTGTACTACCGCGAGGACTTACTCGAAGACAACGGGTTTGAGCCTCCAGAAACCACCCAAGAGTTAATCGAGATCTCCCAAACCTTGCAAGAACAGGGTGACGTGGAATGGGGCTATGTTTGGCAGGGACGACAATACGAGGGGTTAGCCGCCGTCTTTGTCGAAGTCCTCGAAGGCCATGGCGGCTTCTGGGTGAATCCTGACACTGAAGAAGTGGGGTTAGATGAACCCGAGGCGATCGCCGCTCTGGAGTTTCTCACCGATACCATTGACAAAGGAATTTCTCCGACCGGTGTCACCACCTACCAAGAAGAAGAGGCCCGACGCTTCTTCCAAAATGGTCGCACGGTGTTTATGCGCAATTGGCCCTATGTCTGGCCCCTGGCTAACGAAGATGACTCAGTAGTGCAGGGCAAGATTGCCATTAAACCCATGGTTCACCAAGCTGGCTTCAATGCCGGTGCTTGTCAAGGGGGGTGGGGATTAGCATTGGTTAAAAATAGCCCCCACAAAGAAGAAGCCTGGCGAGTCATCGAATTTATGACCAGTGAATCGGTGCAGAAACAGTTTATTCTCGACACCGCCTATGTCCCCAGTCGGCGATCGCTCTTTAACGATCCCGATATTGTTGCCAAATATAGCCATTATCCCGACTTATTAGAGGTGCAAGAACAGTCCGTCTTACGCCCTCCCATCGCCCAATACGCCCAAGCCTCAGACATTCTGCAACGAAACCTCAGTTCTGCCCTCACCGGTCGGCTGAGTCCCCAACAGGCGATGGAACAGGCGGCTGATGAAACCCGCCGTCTCCTCGGCCGTGTCTAAACGAGATTGACCGGCTCTCAACCGGTTTCTTGTTCTTTATTCCCTTAAATTTATGGCAAAAACTAAGATGCGTAGCCGCCAGCAACTCACCGGATGGGTGTTGGTATTACCCGCCTTGTTAGTCCTGTTTCTGGTGTATGCTTACCCGATTGGCCGGGCTTTTTGGTTAAGTTTGTTTACCCAAAACTTAGGCACAGAACTCGAAGCTGTCCCCGCTGGGTTAAGTAACTATGCTCGTATTTGGGGCGATGGTGCGTTTTGGAATAGCATCTGGAACACAACGGTGTTTACAGTTGTTGCCTTAATTTTGGAGTTGGTGTTGGGAATGGCGATCGCCTTAGTCCTTAACCGCAGCTTCCGAGGACGAGGTCTAGTGCGGACCATCGCCATTATTCCCTGGGCCTTACCGACAGCGATTATGGCCCTAGCCTGGACGTGGATTTTTAACGATCAATATGGCGTCGTCAATGATATTTTGATGCGTTTAGGATTCATTGAGGACGGCATCAACTGGCTCGGCGATCCCACATTAGCGATGGTATCAGTGATTACGGCTGATGTTTGGAAAACCACGTCCTTTGTCAGTATTTTGCTGTTGGCGGGGTTACAGTCTATTCCCGAAGATCTCTATGAAGCTCACGCCATTGAAGGAGCCACCCCCTGGCAAAGTTTCCGCCAAATTACGTTACCCCTGGTGATGCCACAAATCTTGATTGCGGCTCTATTTCGTTTTGCCCAATCCTTCGGGATTTTTGACCTCATTCAAGTAATGACAGAAGGGGGTCCCGGCGGTGCAACGGAAATGGTGGCCTTGTATATCTATGCCAATGTCCGCCGCTATTTAGATTTTGGCTATGGTGCAGCGTTAGTCGTCATTACCTTTTTGATTTTAATTGTCGTGGTGGCGATCGCCTTCTATGCCCTCGAACGAGTCCGCAAGTCAGCCGGAGCCGAAATTTAGTCCTCCTGTCATCCCCTCCTAGAAGGGGTTAGGACTGGCTTCTCCCCCACCCCCCCTTCCCTCCTTTTGCCTTTTGCCTCTTGCCTCTTGCCTTCTTTTCTTAACCATGACCACAACAGAATCTCAATCTCAAGGATTTGAATGGAGTAAACTAATTTTACCCATTTCAGTGTTTCTCGTTTTAGCCTTTAGCCTCGGGCCAATGATTTGGCAGTTCTTGACCTCGATTAAAACCAACGAGGCGATCGTGTCAATTCCCAATGTTTATTTACCAGTTCCTGAGCAGCTTACCGGAAATCATTACAGTGATTTGTTTGCCCGTCGTCCCTTTCACCGCTACATCTTAAATAGTGCCTTTGTTGCCTTTGTCTCCACATTACTTTGCCTAGGATTTGGCGCACCGGCAGCCTATGCCCTGACTCGCTTGAAAATTCCCGGAGAGCGCATTATTCTCTCGTTGGTGCTAATTATCACCCTGTTTCCCTATATCCTTCTGTTTCTGGGGTTACTAGAACTGGTGCAGTTCTTTGGTTTAGGAAATAACTATTTAGCGTTAATTGTTCCCTACACCGCCATCAACTTACCGCTGACGATTTTGGTGATGCGGAGTTTCTTCCAACAGCTTCCCAAGGACTTAGAAGACTCAGCAAAAGTCGATGGCTATGGAACCATAGGAATGCTGTGGAAAATCGTCTTACCGATGACGCTTCCGGCGATGGTGACAACGGGAATTTTGGCCTTTATCTTTGCCTGGAATGAGTTTATTTTTGCCTTGACATTTATCACCCGAGATGTTATGCAAACCATTCCCGTGGCGGCCGCACAATTAGGCGGTGCTTCGATTTTTGAAGTCCCCTATGGAACCACCGCAGCGGCGACGGTGTTGGGAACCGCCCCCCTGGTCTTGTTAGTGTTGTTCTTCCAACGTAAAATCGTCCAAGGATTAACATCAGGAGCCGTCAAAGGGTGAACGCATCAGTGGCGATCGCCTTGGGGAGTAATTTGGGTGACTCCCGAGGCATTTTAGAGGGGGCGGTTGAACAGTTGCGATCGCCCCTGTGGGAGTTACAGCAGTCCCATTGGTATCGTACCCGAGCCGTGGGACCGCCGCAACCGGACTATCTCAATGGTTGTGTCATCGGCAAAACCGCCTTAGAGCCTCTGGAACTGCTCCAGAGGCTTTTCGACATAGAAAATCAATTTGGACGGGTGCGACGAGAGCGCTGGGGGGCGCGGACGTTAGATTTAGACCTACTCCTCTACGGCGATCGCATCCTCAATCAGCCTCAGTTACAGGTTCCCCATCCCCGTTTGAGGGAACGTCCCTTCGTCTTAGTTCCCCTGGCTGAAATTGCCCCAGATTGGCCAGATCCTGTCTCGGGCTGTTCTATCAAGGAGTTACAAGAGGCGTTAAACTGTTCTGATGTGACTCAGCTTCCTTAAATTGCGTTTATCTCACGGTCATCTCCTATGTCTTTTGCTCAAGAATCCCCCGAAATCCTCAAAAAACGCCTCTTCTTTGGGGGTCGTAAGTTTGACTTTGAAGTTAACCGGTTGCGCCTCCCCAATGGTGCAGAAGGAGACTGGGAATGTATCCGTCATCCGGGGGGAGCCTTGGCGGTTCCGGTGACACCAGAGGGAGACTTGGTGTTAGTGAAACAATACCGGTTTGCGGTGCAAGGCCGTATTTTAGAGTTTCCCGCCGGAACCGTCGAAGTCAATGAAGATCCCGCTGAGACGATTCGCCGCGAAATTGAAGAAGAAACCGGCTATCGAGCCAGTCAATGGCGTAAGTTGGGAGAATTTATCCTCGCGCCAGGCTATTCTGATGAGATGATTTATGCTTATCTGGCTCAAGGACTTGAAAAATTAGACCGTCCTCCCGCTCAAGATGAGGATGAAGATATTGAAGTTGTTTTAATGTCTCCCGAAGCGTTGGAAGCAGCGATTTTAGCGGGAGAACCGGTGGACTCGAAATCAATGTCTAGTTTCTTGCTGGCGAAGCCGTTTTTATAGGCTTGGATTTTGCTGAACATCACTCCCCACATTTTACAGGTTGTAATCACAAACTATGACTGACTTAGTTTTATTTTGGCATCGTCGAGATTTACGGATTAGCGATAATGTCGGCTTGGCTGCGGCTCGAGATCATAGTGCAAAACTCATTTCTCTATTTTGTTTCGATCCCAATATCTTAGAGCGCGATGATATTGCACCGGCTCGTGTTGCGTATTTGTTAGGCTGTTTGAGGACTTTAGAGCAAAACTATCGTCAGATTGGCGGGCGCTTAGTTTTTATTCAAGGAAACCCAGAGGCAATAATCGGCAAAGTTGCCCAAAACTTAGGAGCAACCGCTGTCTATTGGAATCAAGATGTTGAACCCTATGCACGGGAGCGCGATCGCCAAATTAAAGCGCAATTAACTGAACAAAAGATTGACGTTCACGAATCTTGGGATCAACTCTTACATGCACCGGGAGAGGTCTTAACCGGAACCAGTAATAACTGTAAACCCTATACCGTTTACACTCCCTATTGGAAGAATTGGAGTCGTCAGCCGAAAGCCAAACCCGTCGCCACTCCAGAACGATTAGAGGAGTTAACCCCAGCCGAAGAAAATGTCCTGGAGAAGTTGGGGGCGATCGCCTTACCGAGTTTATCAGATTTAGGATTCTCCTGGGAAGCGCCGTTCATTTTAGAGCCAGGAGAAGAGGCCGCTAAAATACAATTAGAGGCATTTTGTCAGCAAGGTATTTATAGTTACGACGAACAACGAAACTTTCCCTTTAACGACGGAACCTCTCGCCTCAGTCCAGCCTTGAAATTTGGGGCGATCGGCATTCGAGAGGTTTGGGCCGCCAGCGAAACCGTGATGGAAACAACCCGCAGTGATGAGAGTCGCAATCACATTTTATCCTGGCAACAGGAATTAGCCTGGCGCGAGTTTTATCAAACGGTCATGTACTTTTTCCCCGAACTCGCCGCAGGTCCCTATCGACAACCCTGGGATCGCTTTCCCTGGGAAAACAACGAGGGCAAATTTGAGGCTTGGTGTCAGGGAAAAACCGGATTTCCCATCGTCGATGCTGCCATGCGACAACTCAATGAGACAGGATGGATGCACAACCGCTGTCGCATGATTGTCGCCAGTTTCTTGACCAAAGATTTAATGATTAACTGGCAATGGGGAGAGAAGTATTTTATGCAAACGCTGATTGACGGGGATTTATCGGCTAATAATGGGGGCTGGCAATGGAGTGCGTCCAGTGGTATGGACCCCAAGCCATTACGCATTTTTAATCCTGCCAGCCAAGCCAAGAAATACGATCCTGACGCCGAGTATATTCGATGCTGGTTGCCTGAAATTCGTAGCTTGGACACAAAAGATTTAGTCACCGGTGAGATTTCCCCGTTAGATTGTCAAGCGTGTGATTATCCTCAGGCGATCGTTAATCACAATGAACAGCAACGCAAGTTTAAGCAGATTTATAAGGATCTTAAGGGTTAGGTCTAAACCATGACGTCGGTTAGGGGAGGTATAATCTGCAATCAGGATCTCGTTTTCCAGATGGTCTCAGCCAACCAAACGCCTCAACAATAACGGAATACCACCCTGGTGAGACCTAAAAAACTTAATCCAGAAAAGTGGTGAAGTCATAGATCAGTACCCTAATCAAAGACAACTACCGAGACCCCATTCTATGTCAACCTCGCTTGAAAGAATCGCGACGAATCCCAGACAATGTGGTGGTCGTCCCTGCATCCGAGGCATGAGAATTCGCGTATCAGATGTGCTAGATCTGTTTGCGGCGGGTTTAAGCGCAGGAGAAATTTTAGAAGAAATGCCAGATCTTGAGCCAGATGACCTCAAAGCATCGCTTCTCTATGCTAACCAATGACACCACCTTTCCTGAAAACCCATAATTCGCTTATAATAAAATTACCAAAAAGAAATCATCAAGCCACAATTCTCCATGACCATCAAACTCAACCTGGCGCTGACAATAACTGGAATAACGTTAGCGGCACTGACTGTACCCAAAACAGCCCTTTCTCTTAACCCACCCCCTGAGTCAACCGTCGGGGATACCCTTGTGACTCAGCAGATTGCCCAAACCGAAGTTCCCATCACGAGTATTGTCTTTCCGCGAGTTGGATTAGGTATATTAACAGTTCCCAACTATGATACGACTCGCCCCGCTTATGGGGGTCGTCTCAGACTTTATGATGTCCATCTTGCCAAAATGTTTGAAGTGACTCATTTTGAATGTAATCGTTCTCAAGGAGGGATGGTTTCAGATGGACGCATTATGTGGCGCTATGAGGCTGGAGATGGTGAAGTTAATATGGGTGCCTTTGATATTAGCTGTCGCATGGCGAATCAAATTGTCCGAGAATATGGCTTAGGACAAACTGAAGCAACACGCATGGTTTACTATCGCGCTCGGGTCACGGAGAACATTCCTGTTTTGGATATTACTGGGGATAAAGTGCCTCGGTGGATCGACTTTTCTGTCTCGTTTCGCCCTGAGTTTCCTGATTGATTCCTGAAACGTCACTAG
>CAZXWM010000007.1:23496-26139 GCA_964644215.1 uncultured Phormidium sp. | reverse complement strand
CCATCCCCCCACCAGCATAACCCAAACACAGTCCTCGTGCAGAAGACTCAGATGGGAAACACCGAAGCCTACCTAGCGTCAGTCAGCCTCACCTGGCTAGCCGAACGAGTTGGCTTCGCCGCAGAACTTCCCCTGTTCCACCAGCAACGAGACCCCAAAACCGCCAATATCTCCATCAACCCAGAGACCATCGACCGCCTTTACCAACGTCCCCTCAACTGGTCACGGCAAGCTCCCCTAACAGAATATCTTGCCGGACGGCGCGATCGCAAATTTCCGCCCCTCCTCGCCGTCATCAGTCCCGACTGGGTAGACAACCCCCAAGCCAACCAATGGGGAGACGACGGACGGGCCACAGAATCCGCCGCCGACTTCACCCCCCTAACCGACATCCCAAACATCGGCCATCTCAACCTCTCCCCATCCATCTCCATCTTCGCCTTAGACGGACAACATCGACTCATGGGAATCCAAGGCCTGATGACCCTACTGCAAACCGGAACCCTGCAACCCCTCAGCCGTAGCCAGAAACCCACCGGAACCCCCCTCAACCTCGACCATCTCGCTGCCGCCAACAACACGACTCCCGCCGCCATGCAAGACTTGGCCCAGGAAACCCTTGGCATTGAGTTGATTCCCGCCGTCTTACCCGGAGAAACCCGAGAAGACGCCAGACAGCGTATCCGCTCAATTTTCGTCCATGTCAACCTCATGGCCGTGAAACTCAGTAAAGGTCAAGTCACCCTATTAGACGAAGACGACGGATTTGCCATTATCAGCCGTCAAATCGCCGTCACCCATCCCCTCCTCCGAGATGACGACAGCCGTCCTCCCCGCATCAACTGGGATGGGGTCAGTGTCTCGGCGAAATCCCTAGTCCTCACCACCTTACAGGCCTTGCGAGACATGACCGTTGGCTATTTAACGCCTCGCTTTCCCCATTGGTTAGCCGACTACCCCGGAACCATTCCCCCACGTCCGACTGCTGACGACTTAGCCGAAGGATTATCCGAATTGATGCGTCTCTGGGATGGTTTAGCGACCCTTCCGAGTTACAAACGCATGGAACTGGGAGTCGAAACTCTGTATCTGCGACGATTTAGCTTTGAAAGTGGTTCAGGCGAAGGAAATCTTCTCTTTCGTCCCGTCGGACAAGTGGCTTTAGCACAAGCATTAGGAGTTGTCGTCTTCCAACGTCACATTTCTGTCGTCGAAGCCTTGAATCGTCTCCAGAAGTTTGATGATGACGGCGGCTTTACGTCGATAGAATTGCCTCAATCCTTGTGGTATGGCGTCCTCTATGACCCCAACAAACGCCGGATTCGTGTCTCAGGCAAAGACTTAGCTCGAAAATTACTCATTTATGTTTTGGGCGGAATGTCAGGGAATCAAGAGATTGCTGATTTACGGCTGGATTTAGCCAAGGCCAGGACGTTTGAAAATCGTGCTGTGAGTTTTGATGGCAAGTTTGTCACCCCTCGGGAAGTGGGGATGCCGGCCAAAGTCCAGTTATAGGCACAGGAAAACGAAAGATAGTTTGGTCTTGTCCAGAACTCGGAAACACCGCAACCACCTAAGTGCAGTCTCCTGTGGATAGGGAAGCCTCACCGCTTCAGATTTCTGACTCGCTTATCTCTGGCAAACTCCATCATCACTCAGCCAGTCTGGGGACTGATTTTCCTCCCCTTCACCTATCTGCTGAATTTTAAAATATAGCTTGACATCTTGCCAAACCTCAAGTTACAATGAAGACATCGAAACAACCAAGTCTGAAACTTCTAGTTCCAGGATGCACCGAATTTCTGGGTAGAGGGATGAGGCTTCGCCGGCCCGGTGCGGCCGGCGCAAAGCCAAACATCTAAGCTGCGCAATTTTATTTTCCCCTCAAGTTGATGTTTTCTTCAACCTGAAGGGCGATCGCCCCACCGGGAGCGTTTACCCAGGCCGAAACCGATCCGTCGCCTCCACCAACGCCGAGCGAATCCCCGGCTCACTAACCGAATGACCCGCATCAGGAATCACAACCAACTCCGACTCAGGAAACGCCTGATGTAACTCCCAAGCCGATCGCAGCGGACAAACCACATCATAGCGACCCTGAACAATCACCGTGGGAATATGACGAATCCGCTGCACATCCTCAAGCAACTGATTCTCCCGCTCAAAAAAGCCCCCATTCACAAAATAGTGACATTCAATACGAGCAAACGCCTCCGCAAAGCCCTCACGGCCGAACTTAGACCGAACATCAGGATCAGGAAATAACTTACTCGTACTGCCCTCCCAAATCGCCCAGGCCCGAGCCGCCTCAAGCCGCTCTTGACGATTCTCACTGGTTAAACGGCGATGATACGCCGCCATCAAATCTCCCCGTTCCTCGGTGGGAATCGGTTTGAGATACTCCTGCCAAGCCTCCGGGAAAATATAACTAGCCCCCTCCTGATAAAACCAGCGTAACTCCAGGGAACGCAACATAAAAATCCCCCGCAAAATCAACCCAGTGCAGCGTTCCGGGTGAGTTTCCGCGTAGGCCAGAGACAAGGTACTGCCCCAACTTCCCCCAAACACCAACCAACGCTCAATCCCGAGATGAGTTCGTAAGCGTTCAATATCGGCTACCAAATCCCAGGTCGTATTCTCCCG
>CAZXWM010000007.1:0-23486 GCA_964644215.1 uncultured Phormidium sp. | reverse complement strand
GTTGATCGAACAAAATCAAACGCCAGTCCTGGGGATTAAAAAACTGGCGGTACATGGGGATACATCCCCCACCGGGACCCCCATGGAGGAAAACCGCTGGTTGCCCCTGCGGATTTCCAGACTCCTCATAATAGAGAGTATGGAGGTCAGACACCTGTAACGTCCCTGTAGCATAAGGGCTAATCGGGGGATAAAGATTGCGCATAAATCCTCAAAGACCGGTTAATCGTGAAAACGATAGACTGCCAATAACGGCTGACAGCCCATTTTCCCCCAATTTCGAGCCAATTGCTATGACCTTAAGCGAATCCAAACCGTCTGCGATCGATCGCCCCCAACTGATCCAACAACTGCGCAATAGCCTGCGTCCCGGACAACAAGAAATGGGAGACTGGCAAGGGGGACTTCTCGCCGTCTCCGCCGTTCCCGGTTCCGGCAAATCCACCGGAATGGCGATCGCCGCCGCCCTCACCATCGCCCGACAGCGACTGCATCCGCGCCATCAACTCATCATCGTCACCTTCACCCGCTCAGCCGCCGCCAACATCAAAGCCAAAATCCGCCAAAACCTAGAACTCCTCAAACTTCCCAAATGGGGCTTCTCCGTCCAAACCATCCATGGCTTAGCCTTCAAAATCGCCGGCCGCCACCCGGATCTCGCTCAACTCGATCTCGACCAACAAAACCTAATACAACCCAACCAAAACCACCGCCTCATCCGCAGCTGCGTCGAACGCTGGATTACAGACCATCCCCAAGCCTATCAACAGCTCATTACCGGCCTAGAATTTGACGGAGAAGAGTCCGAACGACTACGCCGCCAATCCGTCCTCAGAACCGACGTTCTGCCCAACCTAGCCCACACCGTCATCCAAGAAGCCAAATCCTCAGGACTCTCCCCAGAAGACCTGCACCACCTCGGGCAACTCCAAGGCGACCCCTACGCCATCCTCACCATCGCCGCCGGCCTCTATCGACTCTATCAAGAGCAGATGCGATCGCAGCAACTGATCGACTACGACGACGCCATCATCGCCGCCCTCAAGGTTCTCCAAAACCCCAACATCCGAGACTTCTGGCAACGAGAAACCTTTGCCGTCTTTGAAGACGAAGCCCAAGACTCCTCACCCCTACAACAACAACTCCTCGACAGCCTCGCTCAAAATCCCGACGGAAGCGCCAACCTAATCCGAGTCGGCGACCCCAACCAAGCCATTAACTCCACCTTCACCCCCGCCGACCCCATCTACTTCCGCCGCTTTTGTCATCAATGCGCCCAACAGCAGCGACAGACCACCATCCAACGAGCCGGACGCAGTAGCCCCATCCTCATCGACGCCGCCAACTTCACCCTCAACTGGATTAACCAACAATGGACCAAACCCACCTCAACCCCCTCCTCCCGAGACCGTACAACCAAACCGCCCTCCCCAGCCATCAAGTCTCCACCCCCCTTCCAAGTGCAGCAAATCGAACCCGTCACCGCCGACGACCCCCAAGCCAACGCCAACCCTGACCCCATCGCCGCAGGACTCGAACTGCATCGTCCCCGTGATATCAGCGAGAGCGTCGATCGCCTCGGGCAACGAATTAGCGACCTCTTCGCGCAATATCCCCAGGCCAGCGCCGCCGTCCTGGTTCGCCAGAAGAACCAAGGGCATTTCGTCGCCAGCGAACTCAATCAATACCACAATCACCTCAACCTCTACGAAGTTGACGCCGAAGAACGACTTTCCGGCATTCCCCTAGAGATGCTGAACCTTCTGCAATTCCTACATCGTCCCCATTCCCGTGAAGCCGTCAAAGCCGCCCTAGAAGTCTTAGTCAACCATCAACTGATTCCTCGCCAAGACCTCGATCGCCTCGCCAGCAGCCCCGAACAGTTCCTCTATCCCACCATCCTCGAAGCCCCCCAACCCCCAGACGTGCGCCAAGCCCGTCACCTCTGCCGTTGTCTTCTCCAAGCCCGCTTAGAACTGCCCCAAACCCATCTCATCGGCTTTCTGGGCCTGACCCTCAACTACAACGCCAGCGAACTGGCCACCGCCGACAAACTCAACGAACGACTCCTCCAACAAACCAGCGATCGCCTTTCCCTCGAAGAACTCCTCGACAACCTGAGCCTAATCGTTAACAGTGAACGCTTCGATCACGTCGAAACCGACGCTTCCGAGTCCAAATACACCCAACCCGGACAACTCACCATCCTGACCATGCACAAAGCCAAAGGCCTAGACTGGGATTTCGTCTTTATCCCCTTCCTACAAGAAAAAAACATCCCCGGCGAACTCTACGTCAAGCCGCAAATGCAGTTTCTCGGCCACTTCAGCCTCGACGAAGTTGCCCGAGGCCAAATCCGTCAACATCTCTGGAATCGTGACGCCCCAGACAACGAACCCACACCACAGTGCCAAAGCTACGACGACTACTGGCAACTGGCCGAACAACTCAAAAAAGCCGAAGACTATCGTCTCTTCTATGTGGCCATGACTCGCGCCAAACGCTTCCTCTGGCTATCTGCTGCCAAAGAAGCCCCATTTACCTGGAATAAAATCGAAAACCTACAAGCCCTCCCCGCTTCACCTCCCTTCAATGCCCTTTGGGAATGGAGACTAGGCAAGAGGCAATAGGCAAGGGGCAAAAGGGAACACCCGAACCGGTATATTCCCCATTTCCCAATCCTTAAAGGGCCTGGGCCCGTAACCACGCCACCGGTAAACAGAGGGCCTTGCGCCAACCTGGGACATAAGCCCGCTGCTCAAACACGTTATAGTGATTGCGCTCAATCTCCGTCAGAATATTACTGTAGAGAATCGTCGCCGCCCAAACCGGCAGACGAGCATCAGGACTCAGGTCACTAATCCCCTGTTCCGCCTCCAGATAATACTTACGAGCTCGTTGAATTTGGAACTGCATCAGGGCTTGCCAACGCTCATCAGCAACCCCTTCCAATAAATCCCGTTCCGTATAGTCAAAGAGAGCCAAATCCTCTAGGGGCAGATAAATCCGCCCCCGTCGGGCATCTTCTCCCACATCCCGCAGGATATTCGTCAACTGATTAGCAATCCCGAGGGCGATCGCCTCCTGAGTCGGATGATAAGGGCCATCAGCCCAAGGCGCTGTTGACGCGGTGCGATTAATGCCCATAACGGACTCTGACATCAGGCCCACCGTTCCCGCCACTCGGTAACAGTAGAGTTTCAACTCCTCGAACGTCTCATAACGACTACGATTGAGGTCCATCCGTTGGCCCTCAATCATGTCCCGAAACGGCTGAATGTCCAGAGGAAACCGTTGTAGGGTATCCGTCAACGTCAAATCCAACTCATCCTGCGGATTCCCCGCAAAAATGGCTTCTAAACGAGCCTCCCACTGAGCGAGGGTTTCTGGGGTCGTTTGCTTCGCGTCGGGGCCATCAACCAGCTCATCAGTACGGCGACACCAGACATAAATTGCCCAGATGGCGCGGCGTTTTGCTTCAGACATCAACCGCGTTCCCAAATAAAAGGTTTTGGAATACTTGGCGGTGATTTGACGGCATTCCTCGTAAGCCTCCTCAAGTGACAGGCGCATGGTGACCTTGGGCGGGGATTTAGGCAGTTGCAGCATTCGTCGCAGGCTCGACAGTCAAAGATTGGGCAGAAGTTCCCAGAATGGAACCGTGGGTTTGGAGATCAGTATCGATCGCCTGCGCTGTCAGCTTACCAGAAAGCACAGCACCTTCCATACTCCCGAGATACTGTTGCAGGGTGAAATCCCCAGCCAAGTAAAAGTTCTCAATAGGAGTCCGTTGCACGGGGCGATGTTGCTGACAACCGGGGGTCGCCTTATACACTGAGCGGGGTGTCTTCACCACATGAGACTTCAACAGGCTCGCCGGAGACTCACCCCCAAAATGTTGAGGGAACAGTTGTTCCAACTCCGCTAAGGTGGCGGACACAATCTCCTCGTCGGATTTACCAATCCAGTCTTGGGCTGGGGCCAGCACCAACTCCAACATAGATTTATCTGAATCGGCATACTCCCGACAGGTATTGCTCATGTCAGCATACACGCTTAACAGGTCCGAACGGGAGAATAGCAGATGATCAATATCGGTGAGTTTGCGATCGAACCACAGATGTAGGTTAATCACCGGGACTCCCTCAAGTCCATCGAGTTGCTTGAAGTAATCCAAGTCGCGCCAGGAGTCCGGGAGTAGAAGCTTCAGGGGGTCCACAGGCATCGCTGAGACATAAAGATCAGCCTCTAGCACCTCATCGGCGGCCCCATTTAAGCCCCGAATCAGGAAGTTCTCGACGCTTGCGTCTTCTTTGAGTTGAATCTGTTTCAGGGGCGCGTTCAGACGCACTTGGCCCCCTCGCGCTTCGATATACTCCACTAACGGCTCACAGAGACGTTCCGTGGGCGAACCATCGAGAAATGCCATTTTAGAACCGTTTTTCTCCTGTAAAAAACGATTCAAGGCGGTCAAAATAATGGTCGCTGAAATTTCATCGGGATTGATGAAGTTCAGCGCCTTAGACATGGCGATAAAGACTTCTTTCTCCACGCGCTCAGGGACGTTCTGACGTTTTAACCATTCCGAGAAGGAATACTGGTCCATCTCCTCAACATAGCTCTGTCCCTTGACGATCGCCGGCAGTAAGCCAATCCCGAAGCGAATTTTCTCGCCCCAGCTCAACATATCGTTGTTGCGCAGAATGGCCACGAGTCCATTCACTGGAGCCGGCAGATCTGGAAAATCGAAACGTGAGTAAGTTCCCGGAGTTTCCGGTTGATTGAAAATCATCGTGTGTTCTTTCCACTGAAGACGATCTTCAATCTCAAGTTCTTTAAACAGTTGCAACATATTCGGGTAGGCCCCGAAAAAAATATGTAGCCCCGTCTCATACCAATCTCCATCTTCGTCCTTCCAGGCGGCGATTTTGCCCCCGAGGACATCGCGACGCTCTAAGACGATGGGGGTATGACCCCGATCGACGAGATATTTGGCACAAGATAGTCCTGCTAAACCGGCTCCGGCGATCGCAACTCGCATTAACGTTACTAACCTCTGCGTAACTTAACAATTTGCCCGATTCTCATTATATGTTGCAATCCGTTACAAATCACGCAAAAAGCCAAGCCGAGAGCAAAAAATCCTGAAACGGGTTGCAGCGAACCCTAACCCTAACCGGGTTGATCCGCAAAATTGATCTAAATTTAGGGGCGAGCAGAGTCAGCTATCCGGATTTAGCCCAATCTTGAGTGAAGATATAAATAAGTAGATTTACGGATCACCCATCGCCACCTGTCGGACAGAATCTGGTTACCATGGTTACCTCCACCCCCGTCACGCGCACCGCTCCCAACTCCCAAAAGCACCTCAGCGAAACCTGTCGCCTCTGGGAACAAGAATGTCTGCGAGCCTGGTTAGAGATGAAACAGGACATCGCCCAAGTTCAGCAAGAGCGAACCCAGCTCCATCCCGTCGAGCCAACCCCACAACATCCGCACCCTCAGAACTGTTACTCTAGTCACAATAAACAGTACAAGTTTAAGCTCTAAAATTCCCACAAATCAATTGTTTTAGAGTTTTTTGATGTCGATTATTAAGTGTCCAATTTAAGTCGTTAATTCTCAATTATAAACGACTAACTGTCAATTATCCAGCATTCTCGCGGCGTCGTAAAATTACAGCATGGCGAATCGCTTGAGTTTCAGGAGTCACAAACGCATCAATCGTGACCAACTCAAACCCTGATAATCCCTGCTGCAAATCCTGCTGTTCCTCATCGCGCCATTGGCCGCGATACAGCACCACCCAGCCGCCGGGTTTCAACCAGGGTCGAACATAACCCAGACAAACCGAAGGAGAGGCCACCGCTCGCAACAGCCCTAAATCATAACGCCCCCGATAGGGACGTAACGCCCCCAACGTCTCAGCGCGGCCCGCGATCGCCTCCGTCTGAGACAAACCCAAATGGGCGATCGCCGCCTGAAGAAAGCGAACCTTCTTCTGAGTCGAATCCACGAGCGTGAACGACCAATCGGGGCGGGCGATCGCCAAAGGAAGCCCCGGAAACCCGCCACCAGAGCCAATATCCACCACCTGAGGCTGAGGCGGTAACGAGAACTCACCCCGCAGAAACGGCGCTACCCCCCGCAACGAATCCCAGAGATGTTTCTCCCAAAAGTCCAGGGGTTCGAGAATGCGGGTGAGATTCACCTGACGATTTCCCTGCACCACCGCCTCATAAAAGCGTTGAAACTCAGCCATGATCTCAGGAGTCACAACCCCCTCTAACCCCCTCTCCCACCCCGAAACGGGCAGAGAGGAGGTTGTATCATCATCAACGAGATTAAACTCAAGCATCAAGACCTAAAACGGGATATCATCCGACAAGGGTTGATCAGGCGAGGACACCGGAGCCGCTGGATTCGCCGGTGCATTCGCCGGGCCATTCATCGGCGTCACCGGCGTCGGTGCAGGAACCGCCGCCGTGGGAGCCGCTGGGGGAGCCGAACCCGCCGCCGCGTGATCGAGAAGATGAATCCGTTGCGCCGTCACCTCGGCCCGTTTCTCCCGGAACCCCTCAGGGCGATCGAACAGAATCATTCCCAAACGTCCCTCAATCACCACGCGATCGCCGCGATGAAAATTCTCTTGAACCGCCTCAGCCAGCCGACGCCAAGCCACCACCTTCAGCGTCTCAGGAGGATCACCATCCCGCAGCGGATCAATCTGCACCAGCAACTCCGTAATCGCCGTTTGATTATCACTCGTATATCGTAGTTGCGGATCTTGGACAATCTCCGCCATCAAAATACAGGTATTCATTGCACTAAACTCTTCAAAATTGCGGACATCCCGAGAGCGACCCAAGGCAGCGAGGCGAGGACCTCCTGACCCAAGACTAGGGCCGTAGTTGTCCTCAGCCTACTAGCTTACCTCAGTTTGCCGACAGCCAGACCCAACTAAATCTCATCGAGAGGTAAATTCTGTCCACCCTGTTGCTGTTCAACAAACTTCTGAATCCGGGCGCGATAATCCAGAAGCATCCGATCGACCCAATCGCGATCGTCCCCATTGGCAAAAATATGCACCACCGGCTCACCCGCATCCGGTAACACCAACACCCAGTTATCCGACTGAGGCTCACAAACTTTCACCCCATCCGTTAACTCAATACGATCAGCCGCATGAGTTTCCACCATATGGCGCATTAGCGCCCCTTTCGCAGTCCAAGGACAACGAATCGTCTGACAACGGTGATACACACGGGGGAGTTCCGCGCGAATCTGTCCGAGCGATCGCCCTTGCAGCGTTTCCATCTCAATCAACTTAGCAATCGAGAACATGGCATCAAAACCGGGGTGCAACTGGGGGAAAATAAAGCCCATTTCCCCACTTCCCCCCAACACCACATTAGGATTCGTATGACAGGCTTCCATCAACGCCGTGGGATTAGACTTAGTGCGAATCACCTGACCATCATGACGACGAGCAATCTGTTCAACCGCACTAGAGGTATGAACCGGAACCACCACCGTTCCCCGAGGATGAGCCGTCAAGATCATATTGACCATAAACGCCGTCAGTTGTTCGGCCCGAATCGGTAGCCCCGACTCATCAACGAGAATAAACTGCTCCCCATTGGCCGACACCTGAGCGCCAAAATTAGCCCGCAAGGCCTCCACCACCTGGCCTAACTGAGTCAACAGAGTTTCGCGTTCCTCATTAGCCAGGGCCATCTGATTGAGACTGGCATTGAGGACTACCGCATCACTGCCAAACTTAGCCAACAACATCGGTAGAATCGCCCCTGACACCGCATAGGCATAGTCAATGACGATTTTACTGTTGCTGTGGCGAATCGCCTCAACATTGAGCAATTTCTCAAAGCCAGTGCTGTACATCTCCAGCACCTGACTGGGATAGGCCATATCGCCAATTTCGGCAATTTGCGCCCGTCTGATGTCTTCTTTAAAGTAACCGCCTTCGATTTTCTTCTCTTTCGACTTCGTGATATTAATGCCATTGGCATCAAAAAACTCAATCAGAATCGAATCCGAGCGATCCGGGTGAATGCGAACATGAATCCCACCGGCGATGGTCGGCCGAGAGGTCATACCATTGCGGGAGGCGCGAGCAAACGATCGCGACAGAGGAATCGCCGTCGCCTGTAAGTTCTGCACATTCACGCCAACCGACATAATGCCCGCAATCAGCGATCGCGACACCATGCGCGAAATACTGCGCTGATCTCGCGACACCACCACCTGTTCCCCTTGTTTAAGGCTCGAACCATAAGCGGCCCCCAACTTCACGGCAAACTCGGGCGTGATATCGATATTAGCTAACCCACTCACCCCCCGTTGTCCAAAGAGATTCCGCCGCGCCGTTTGTCCCCAAATTAGGTTCATATTCAAAATTGCCCCCGACTCGACCTTCTTACTCGGCCAAATCCGCACTCCAGGGCTAATCTGAGCTTCTTCTCCAATCGTAGACAACGGACCGACGACGGCCCCTTCTAGGATATGCGCCCGGCGATCGACCCGAGTTCCACGACAAATCGTACAAGCTCTTAAATGCACTTCATCGCCAATAATGGCACCATTCCAAATAATCGGACGTTTGAGATCAGCATCAGCGCCAATCGTGACATTATCGCCAATGACGGTTCCCGGTTCGATCTTGGTGCGCGGACCAATGCGGCAATTGTCGCCAATTAACGCCGGAGGTTCGATGTTAACGGTGTCATCGATAAACGAGTTTTGTCCCACCCAAACGCCGGGTTCTCGTTCCTCATAGGGGTAGGTAATCTGTACTTTACGGTGTAAGGCATCATACTGAGCCTCACGATAGGCTTCGAGATGGCCCACATCACACCAATAGGCCTCGGCGATGTAGCCATAGAGGGGTTCCCCCTTATCCAAGAGCGTGGGGAATAAATCCTTGGAGAAGTCACATTCTTGGTTTGAAGGCAGATATTGCAGAACTTCGGGTTCTAAGATGTAAGTGCCGGTATTGACCGTATCGGAAAAAATCTCTGAAGCCGAGGGTTTCTCTAGGAAGCGGACAATCCGCTGTTGCTCATCGGTAATCACAACCCCAAACTCGATAGGGTTGGGGACGTGTTTGAGAACCAGAGTGGCTTTAGAGCCTTTTTCTCGGTGGAAGGCGATCGCCTCTCGTAAATCAAAATCGGTGATCGCATCGCCGCTGATGACGACAAAGGTATCATCGAGCAAGTCTTCGACGTTCTTGACGCAGCCAGCGGTTCCCAGAGGTTGTTCTTCTTCAACCGCATAGGTCATCTGAACGCCAAAGTCTGTGCCATCCTGAAAATAATCCCGCATCACATCGGGGAGATAATGAACCGTTGCAATAACTTCTGTAATATCGTGACGGGTGAGGAGATTGAGGATATGCTCGGCGATGGGGCGATTTAGGATTGGCACCATCGGCTTGGGAAGGTCACAAGTCAGGGGACGTAGGCGTGTTCCCGATCCTCCAGCCATTAACACTGCTCGCATAAGCACTCCTTATTAAATTACGTTTTTTTCGAGATCATACAATTTCTAGGCAGTCCCGGGGCCTAGTCACCCAACTCTTCCCCGTTCAGGGTATCTGCTTTAACGGGTTTCAGACTGAGTTATCAAGTTGGGTTATCAAGTTGGGTTATCAAGTTGGGTTATCAAGTTGATCTATCAAATTGGGGCATTTAGCGGCTCGACGGGGATATCGAGTCGTCTTGCTCGTAATGGTTTTGGTTATCGTTGAATTTTGTCGATCTGTCTGCCTCCTAGACTACCATGAGCCTCAAGTCTCTGGGCAAACCCCTCGCTCGGCGGCGATCGCCCGTTCGTAAAGTTGTCCGGCTCGTTCCCAGGTAAACTGCTCTTGTACATAGGCGCGTCCATTCTCAGATAAGTCCTGACGCAAACTAGCATTGTCAAAGAGATAGCCGATCGCCTGCACATACTCCTCTACGTTATTAGCCCGCAAGGCCCGTCGAGGGACTGTCTCACCATCAACCTGTAGGCCTTCTAAAGCGGAATCACTTCCCACAATCGGCGTTCCCGCCGCCATCGCTTCGAGGGTTTTGTTTTTAATTCCATAGCCAATCCGCATCGACACGACACAGACCGTCGCCTCATGGAGATAGTCGGCCATAGAAGGAACTCGTCCGGTGACGCTGACGCCGGGAACGTCTCCTAAGCGTTGCACTTCGGGGACGGGATTCGAGCCGACTAGGGTCAGGGTAGTATCGGGATAACGCGATCGCACCTGGGGATAAATCTCCTCGACTAAAAAGGTCACTGCGTCAATGTTAGCGATATTATCCATAGCCCCAACAAAGGTTAAGCGATGACCACCACGATCGCGCGATCGCATGGGAAACAAGCCCACATCCACCCCATTGGGAATCACCATAATGCAACTGTCGGGGTTAAACTGTTTCATCTGAGCGCCATCTTCGGGGGTGGTGACGACAATGTGACTAAACTTCTGACAATAGCGATTTTCATAGCGAAACAGCAAGGGTAAATTGAGGCGATCGCGCAAGGGACGTTCGGCGGTTTCGGTTTCGAGTTGTTGGCGACAGGTGCCAAAAATGGAACTATGGACATTGACGACGGTTTTGAGGCGATCGCCCCAACGGGGTCTGACAAAGGTTTCATTCACACTATGTTCACAGGTGATCACGTCATATTTCCCCGACGCTACCGCCTCATCAACCCAAGTTTGCATCTGCCGCGAGTAATAGGACAACACACTCGGCGGCGTTCCCCCCAAAAAAAAGCCGCCAAAACGGCGCACTTTCCGCAACAAACTCTTGTCTACAATCGGTGGACGCTCAAACACCACCAACTCGCTCACATAGCCGCGCAGGCTCTCAATCTCATCATCGCTGACTCCCTCCTGACGTTGTGTCACGACAGTGACGGGATGATACTGATTTAAATACTTCAATAAATTAAAGGTTCGCACTTGGGTTCCGCCCCGACTTGGCGGATAGGGAAATGTCGCCGACAAACTCAAAACGTTCATAGCCAAGGTGGTTTAGGGTTAAAGGTTCACCTCTATGGTATCAGGGGGGCGAAAGGGAATCGGGAACCCGGAGGAGTTAGTGGTGGATGAGTTCTCCCATTTGTACCGTCCATAAGCTGGCATAAATTCCCGATTGTTGCACCAGTTGCTCATGGGAGCCTTGTTCCACAATTTCGCCGCGATCCATAACATAAATACAGTCTGCATTACGAATGGTACTGAGTCGGTGGGCGATCGCGATCGTGGTGCGATTTTCGGTAATATGCTCAAGGGAGCGCTGAATCGCCGCTTCAGTTTCATTATCCACCGCTGAGGTGGCTTCATCTAAAATCAAAATGGGAGGATTTTTAAGAACCGCTCGGGCGATCGCCAACCGTTGTCGTTGTCCTCCTGACAGTTTTTGACCCCGCTCGCCAATGATAGTTTGATACCCTTGGGGTAACTCCGCAATAAAGCTATGTGCTTCGGCGATCGTCGCCGCCGCAACCACATCTTCATCTGTCGCCTCAAAACTCCCATAACGGATATTCTCGGCTACGGTTCCATGAAACAAAAACACCTCTTGACTGACTAAACCAATAGCGCGACGTAAGTCGGCTAAGCGAATTTCCTGGATATCTAAGCCATCGAGAGTAATCCGCCCCGATTTAATTTCATAAAGTCGCAATAATAGCTTGACAATTGTGCTTTTTCCTGAACCTGTTGCCCCGACAATAGCAATGGTTTGTCCCGCCGCAACGGAGAGGGAGAAATTCTCAATCACCGCTTGGCGATCCTGGTAGCCAAAGGTTACGGAGTCGAGGTAAATTTCGCCCTTAACTTGTGCTACTGGTAACGGGGTTGAGCCAGGATGGCGGGTAATGGGAGTATCAAGGAGTTTGAACAGTCGTCGGGTTGAGGCCTGCGATCGCTGATACAAGTCTAAGGTTTCTCCTAAACGGGTTAAAGGCCACAGTAACCGTTGGGTAAGAAACACCATGGTACTGTAGGTTCCCACCGCTAAATTTCCCGCTGCGGCGTCTAACCCGCCGAGTAATAAAATTGCCGTAAATCCCACTAAAATGATAATGCGAATTAGCGGTACAAACGCCGCACTGAGGGCGATCGCCCGTCGATTGGTGCGAGAATACTCATGACTGAGTTGGTTAATTCGCTCGGCTTCATACTCTTCTGCTGTGAAGCTTTTAATCGTTGTAATTCCCGTCAGATTATTGGACAACTGAGAATTAAGATCGCTCACAGTTTCCCGAACCGCATTATATCGAGGTGCAAGCCGTTTCTGAAAACTAATCGACCCCCAAAGAATAAACGGAATCGGCAGTAACGCCAATAGAGCCACATTCGGGGTTAAAATCACAAATGCTCCCCCAATCACAATCACAGTTGTTAGCACCTGCAACACTTCATTTGCGCCGCGATCTAAAAATCGCTCTAACTGGTTAATATCATCATTGAGAACCGCCATTAACGCGCCAGTACTACGTTCTTCAAAAAACGACAGTTCCATCTGTTGTAAATGACGATAGCCATCGAGACGAAAATCATGTTGAATCGACTGAGCTAAATTACGCCAAAGCCGCTGATACGCATATTCAAACAAGGACTCAAACGCCCAAATCACAAAGCTCAACAGAGATAATACCACCAGTTGCGCCAAAATCGATTCAAGTCCCAAACTCGCTAAAAATGAGTTTTCCTGTTGCACAACAATATCCACCGCTAAGCCAATTAAAGCCGGAGGAGCCAGGTCAAAAATCTTATTGAGGACAGAACAAATTGCTGCTTTCCAGATGTCTGTTTTATAGGAATTAGCATATTGAAGCAGGCGTTGAAATGGATGTTTTTTGGAAACAGACATAGGTTGATTAACAATCCGTAATTTGTGATAAATAATTTAAACAAAAAGCAGAGACCAAAAGATATTGATACCATTTTTCATACCTTCGTGCCACAGATAACCGTCGGGGCGATCGCCTAAATGGCATAAACATAAATACAGAAAAATGTCAAGCCCTAAAGAAGCATTTTTCGTCTAAATTATCCATTATCAATTGTCCATACTATAACGTCAGCGAGGCCGTTCCCATCCCTTGGAACATGACCCAGGAGAGGAAGAAATTAGTAATAAAAATCGCCATCAGGGCCGTAACCACAGCCGTCGTAGTGGATTCTCCGACCCCTTTCGCCCCCCCAGAGGTGGTTAAGCCCCAACTACAGCCAATAATGGCCACCAACCCTCCAAAGACACCTCCTTTAATCGTGGCGTTGAGCAGGTCAGTAACTCCCATAAAGTTGCGGGCTGATTCGAGGAAGACCGACTGGGCGATACTATATTGACTCGTAGCAATAAGTAACCCGCCGGTCATGCCGATAATCAGCGAAAATAGGGTCAAGATTGGCACCATGATGCAGCAAGCGATGACCCGAGGAATCACGAGATAGTCGATGGGGTCTGTTCGTAGAATATAAAGAGCATCAATCTGTTCCGTGACTTGCATCGTCCCGATTTCGGCCGCAAACGCCGAACCAACCCGGCCGGCCACAATCACGGCGGTTAACACAGGAGACAACTCCCGGGCCAGGGCCACGGCTAGAACCCCGCCCACAGCCGAACCGGCCCCAAAGTTGAGAAATTCCCGCGCCACCTGAATGGTAAAGACCATCCCCACGAACCCAGCGGTGATGGTATTGATGAGCAACGATTGAGGGCCGACGAAGGCCATCTGTTCTATGGTGTTACGGCGGTGGATTTTACCGTTGACGACCCCCGTCAAGAGATGGATGACCACTTGTCCACCGAGGAGGATGGCGGCGAGAAGACGCTGGCCCCATTTGGCTAGGCTGCTTGGGATGAGTTTCTTATACAAGGGTTCTGCGCCAAAACGATAACAACAATGAAGACACTGCAAGGTAACGTTACACGAAATACCAAGTTTTTTTAGGTTTATTTAAGATTTATACAGTTTTCGGATCTCGGGGGCGATCGCGATTAAGGTAAGAACATTCGATCTTGATCGCCCTTGACAATTTTCGTATTTGTGCAGTTACATCCCATGTTATCTAACCTCTGTCTCCCCACTCACCTCTCCCGACTCCGCTCTCTGTGTCTGACCACGGTCTTCAGCTTTATGTTACCGGGTTTTGTTTTTGCGGCGGGAGCTTTAGCACTGCTGGTTATGAGTTATATCCCACTCGGTCATATCGGTTTACATTGGCTGCTTGAGTTTCTCGCGGTTTTCGGTACGGGCCATCCCCTACAAGGACTACTTTGGCTTGGCTTCTCCTTCAGCTTTGTGGCTGTTCTCTTTGATATGTTTGCCAGCTTTCACATAGTCCCAGAGCAACAGGAACGGTAACTCAAGTCAAGCTCCCCTGTCAAGACAGAGGAGTCGACACGGGTCAAGTCGTTCGCACCCAGGTTCAGGTGCTGAACTGGGGGGATGAGTTGACGTTAGGTTCTCATCAATCGCCCGTTAATAGTCCCTTAATAGGTGTTGGGAACAAAGGTTTGTTTGCTCTTGGGCGGCCGCAAATAGCCAATATCCCCTTGACGTTCGGGGAGTTCAATGGGATCTGGAGTCAGATCATCATAGGGAATCATGGTCAAGATGTGATGGATACAGTTGAGACGGGCGCGTTTCTTGTTATCAGCATCCACAACGTACCAGGGCGATCGCTTAATGTCGGTATGAGCAAACATTTCATCTTTGGCGATAGAATACTCAACCCATTTTTCCCGAGCTTTTAAGTCCATTGGACTCAGTTTCCAGCGTTTTGTCGGGTCATCAATACGAGCTTGAAAGCGTTTCTCTTGCTCATCATCACTGACTGAAAACCAGTATTTAATCAAGATAATCCCCGATCGCACCAGCATACATTCAAACTCGGGACAAGAGCGTAGGAACTCCCAATACTCCTCTTCACTACAAAAGCCCATCACTCGCTCAACCCCAGCCCGGTTATACCAACTGCGATCGAACAAAACCATCTCCCCAGCGGCAGGTAAATGGGGGACATAGCGCTGGAAATACCATTGGCTTTTTTCTCGCTCCGTAGGGGTTCCCAACGCCACCACGCGGCAGATACGGGGGTTCAGGGGTCCAGTAATGCGCTTAATGGTTCCACCCTTACCAGCGGCGTCGCGCCCTTCAAAGATAATGGCAACTTTTAAGCCTTTTTCTTTAATCCAAGTTTGCAGTTTAACCAGTTCAATCTGAAGTCGTTTTAATTCAGATTTATAAACTTTTTTAGGAAGTTTTTTAGCCGGTTTTGAAGGTTCAGAGGTCATATAATCTTGAAAATTAGAGTCGCCATTCGCCTCGACGGTGCTTGCCGGACTTTCGTTAGCCTTATCTTTTTTCTTTTTCTTACCCATTACTCTAAAAAAGTGACAAAAGTTATCAACGGTGATGGTCTCAGTTGCCTTAATTATATAGCAGCCGGTCGAGAAGACAAGATATCCCCAAGGATTTGACCCCGGACACAAGCAAGAGTGGGGTCATCTCTTGCGACAGATGAGATCATGAGGACAATACTGACAGGCCGATTGTTGATTATCCGGTTCAACAGGATAGTAGCCCTGGTTAAGATGCGTTTTGAGGCGATCGCTGAACCGTTCAAGAGCCGCGCGATCGACTTTATCGCCTGTTCCCAGCCGTTTACCCTTCGTTAGAGAGTAGTAATAGGCTTGCACCGAGGCGGATTCAGCGGGATTCTCCCCCTGAAGTTGTTGTCCGACGAGATCCTGATAAAGAGGAAGCTGGACATCTAAATCGGCCTTCCCCTGGTCATTCTTGGCTCGGGTGGGCCGACTTGAGCGGCTCTTATACTCGATGATGACATAGCCCTTGGCAGTGTGATCGAGGCGATCGAGCTGTCCGCGCACCCGAAACCCATACCACTCCCCCTCAAAGGACTGTTCCGTGGCCAGAATTTGGCTTTCGTCTCCCAGAAACGAGGCCTGAGAGAGCGTACGGCGCAATCGTTGCAAATGCTCCTTCCGTCGCGCTCCCCAGGCGGCTAAGTCCGGTAACTGTTCGAGGGCTTCGGCTTCCTCGAAGGCGGCCTCTAAATGCTGCAATAGGGCCTGACGTAAATCGGGCGATCGCGTCTCCAAGGCCTTTTGAGTTGCCAATTCCAGAGTTTTGTGGTAGAGCTTGCCCCGAAGCCGCCCCGATAACTCCGTTTCGGCTTCAGTCAGTTCGCGAATTTTGAGCAAATCTCCAGCAAACCATTTAAAGCCACATTGCCCCAAATGGGTCAATTGGGAGGCACTAAAGCGCCTCTGTGGGATATCGAGGGGAACATCCGTCAGACCCTGAAAGCGATCGCCCCCCTGAGCCTGTAGACGACGCTGTTCAATCGCCCAACTGCGAGCCGCATGAGCCAACACCGGGTCTTCTAGGGACAGCGATTGTCGTAACCCCCGTTGACGCAATTCTTGCCAACTGGCGATCGCCCCCGTCTCGTCGGCCGCCTGCACAGCAATCTTAAAGCGAGCTAGATAAGGACTTGGACCTCTAGGAGTCGCCTTAATTTGCCGAGGATAGGACAGATAAAGCTGCTCCGCCACCCGGAAGAGGTCGCGAAACACCAACAACTGTCGTTGCGTTAACGTCAGAGCTGTTTCAATGGCAAATCCCTGTTTCCGTAGCTGTTTGCGGCTGTACAAGTCCAAGAGAGGGTCCGACGGGAGGGGAGAGGGGAGAATCCCATCGGCGACCCCTAAAACCCAGAGATGGCGATACCTGGCCCCCAACAGCGTCTCAGGAGAGTGCAAGACGATCGCCCCCTGGGGATGATGAGGCGCAACCGGCAACCAAGATAAAATGTCGAGCAGTTCCTGAGTAAACTGTTCGAGAGTGAGACGGCCAGGAGTAGCTTGAGCTAGATATTGCAAGGCTTGTTCTAGGGACAACCAGCAACCGCGATCGCCCGGATGGCTCAGGAGGCGCTGTTCTAGCTGCCAACCGTCGAGAAGTTGCCGTAGGCGGGCGATCCAGGTAGAGCGATCGCCGCGCGTCGGGACTTCTAGGGGCATCAACCGCGCCCCACAATCTCGCCAACCCTGGCTATTGTGGGGATGCCGACGGCGGACTACCTCCCAGTCAATGGCACCAATGATGTGAGCGGCGGTGGGGGTGAGAGGATGTCGTAACAAGGCGGCTGTGGCCTCGAAGTCAAACCGCGATCGCACCGCAGCCACCACCTGTTTCAGCCAAGCCCCCAGGGGAGTCTTGAGCAAGGGACGAGAGTGATCGCCGGCAATGGGTAATTCGTACTCCCAGGCGATCTCTAGCAGCATCGGTTCATAGCCCTCGGTATCCCACGTCACCAGGGCCAGGTCTTGGGGCGCAACGCCCTGATGCCAGAGCCGTTTCACCTGACGCAAGACGCCGCGCACTTCCTCCTCCTGATTGAGATAGGAGTCGGCGGACCGGTTATCAACAGGCGACGACACGGTAGAGTTCGCCGAAGCTGACGGCTCATCCTCGCCCGTCTCCACGGTCCAACCTCGGGCTTGCAAATCGGCGATCGCCTGGTGCTGTCCAGGGAGGTCTAACTCAGGAAACCTCGGCAGAGATAAGATACTCCCCGCTGCGGCGATCGCATTCAAGAACTGTAACCGGGGTTGGCGATCGATCCATTCAGGATAACCACAAACCCAGAGCAGCCGGGCGGTCGGCTGTAGGGTGGCCGCTCGTTGATAGACCTGAGCTGGATCTAAGGCTTGCTCAGCTTCGAGGCGATCGCAATAGGCCCGAGTCACCTGCAACACTAGCGTCAGCGGCGAGTCAGGGGGGGTTATCGCCGCCAACGCTGCCAAATCCAGGTAGGACCGCAGTAAGGTCATTATCCCCGGCATGAAGCGGCGTTCCAGAGCGCTAAGTTCCCCATCGGCGATCGAGGTGGTTTGAGGTTGGGGCCAGGTTCGGCCGCGAAGTGAGTCCTGGACTTGCTCTCGGACAACTGCTAAACGACGTTGATGAGCCATCAGCGGTGAGAGAATCCGCCAACCTTTTTGTTCACACTCTTGACGGGCCAACATCTCCAGGGAACAGTAGGGAACATCGAGGGCTGTGGCGAGAGACGGGTGAGCGCAAATGACCTGAGTTCCGGGGGCGATCGCCTGTCGCTGTTCTAGGAACTCTAATCGAGTCTGAGGGTGGGTTTTGATACTTCGCATTCGCCTAACGTCCTCTCATTCCTTGCATCTCATTGGATTGGGCCATTTCACCAAAATTAAGAACCATTCGAGTCGCCGTTTGCTCTCAACTCAGTTATCGTTAATCCTAGCCTGTCTCCTGTCCTCAACCTCCTAGACCGCTTCAGCGCGAATCAAAAATCCGGGTCTGGTTAGTTATCAATGGAACGCCCGTTAAACCATGCGACAGACCCCTTCTCTTGCCCAGGTCTTTTCCCTACTCTGTTTCTTAGGCGCCGCTATGTTGCTGCTGTTGGAGATTATTGGTCCCGAGACTCAAGGTTCGCGTCGTCGTTTTGAGGAAAGCGCAGCCAATGAATCCGCAGCGAGTCCCGATGAGTCAGCCGATGAGCCAGATGACGGGGAGACGGGGGCGATCATTAACAGTTCTAACCTAACCTTGGAGGAGTTTACCGTCTCTTGGGCCAACAACTTGCAGAACCTAGATCGCGTCCTGTCCGAGTCGTCGCAACCCCAGTCCTCAGCCGAGCCAACTCCCGAGGAACAGGTAGCCGAGGGACTGTATTTGCAAGTGTCTCTGAGTCAGCGAACCCTGTCAGTCTACCAAGACCAAGAGCGACAACATCAATATCCTCTCGCTGTCGGTCAAGAGGGGTGGGAAACCCCCACCGGAGTTTTTGAGGTCATCGAAACCCGAAAAGATCCGGCCTGGGAGCATCCTCTAACGGGGGAGGTGATTCCCTCAGGGCCAACCAATCCCTTGGGCGATCGCTGGATTGGCTTTTGGACCGACGGACAGGTCTATATCGGCTTCCACGGAACCGCTGATGAGTCGGACCTTGGAGCCGCTGTGTCTCATGGCTGTTTGCGTCTAGCCAACGCGGATATTCGCCAGCTTTATGAGCTTGTCGAGCCAGGAACTCCGGTCATTGTTCGTCCCTGAGCGATCGCCGGGTGATCATCGCGGCTGTTCTAAGGGGTCCTTATCGGTCTTTTGCTTGTTGTTCTTCGGCCTCGAAGTTTTCAGCATAGGCCTCTAAGAGCATACTCACCTGAGATAACACCTCTTTGGGATTGGTTTTCCCCAACAGTTGACGTTCGGGGAAAAACTCAGGATGAGCCAAACTTTGCTCAATCGCATCCGTGACCTGTTTACTAATTAAATCTAAGAGTTGCTCTCGTGCGCGCGATCGCTGGAAATTCGCCCCTTCCTCCGTAGTTGCATAGAGGGGAGGTAAACGATTGAGAGCATAGGCGGCTATATCGCCTACATCCAAGGTGCGATCGGTACTTGCTTCAATTTCGGCAACTTTAGTAATCGCCTCGGACAAGACCAACTCCTCCATCACGTTAATAAATTGCTTGCGGGGTAAGACCACAACATCGCCCGTGAGAAGCGCCCCCATGAGGCGATCGAGGGACATATATTCTTCAATAGACAGTTCTGAGGCCGTATTACAAATACGTCCCACTTCGGCTTCCATGACGGGAGTTAGGTACCCGTCCGAGAGAGCCTGTTCGACAATTTTGACAATACTCATAGCGGCTATCGGTTCGTCTTGCTACATCGATGCAATGGATCACCACACCGTCCGTCAGAGATCTGAAACAGGAAAATTTAACTGAAACCCTGAGATTATACTGTTTTTTTTCAGGTCAAGTCTGAGATTCCGGTGATTTTCCTGTCAATCACCCTGGACTGGGAGGGAATTAAACACCTCGGGGGGGGGTTACTTCAATCCCAAGTCCAACCAGGGAGCGGGGTCAACAGATTCCCCGTTAACATAGAGTCCCCAATGTAAATGAGGGCCAGTTGAAATTCCTGTGCTACCAATGCGGCCGATGACCTCTCCGGCCTCGACCATCTGTCCTTCGCGGACATTAACTTCACTCAGGTGAATATAAATGCTGGTTACACCTTGGCCATGGTCAAGACCGATACTATTACCATGGAGTTCAAAGCCTTGGGAGACGGTCCCGACGAGAGACACTCGACCGCGAGCCGTGGCGACAACCGGCGCTCCCATCGGAGCGGCGTAATCAAAACCACGATGGTAATAATTCTCGGCCCACTCGCCGTTATAGTAGCGACGAACCCCGTAGGGAGTGCTAATGGGGCCATCACTCGGATGACGAAAAGAGCCAGTCCAAAGCCGCTCGGGGGTTACGGTGGCTTTGAAGGCATCCATGCGGTCAAATTCGTAATCCGTGCCTTGAATGGCGTTAACTGAGGGAGATAGCCAAATTTCTTGGATGGTGAAACTGCGATCGCCGAGAGAAACGGTTTGACGTTGCTGTTGGCCCCGAGAACTGGCACTGATGGAAAATGGCCCCGGAGTATCGAGGGGAGTGGTGGGGATAAAGGCCCGATAGCGATTCTCCCCGACCGAGAAAGTCTGATAACTGCGTCCGCGAGCGGTGACGGTGGGGGCTTGTGCGGCCTCGCTTTCAATCAGCACTGAGAGAGTTTCCCCTAACCGGGGCTGTTCTGGTGACACTCGCATCTCTAGGGCCATAGCCGGAGCGGTCATGACCACCCAAGTCCCGACAATCGCCGAGAGAGGCTGGGCCAGGGAGGACTTGAAAGGGTTGGGCATCATAGTCGTTAACGTATAAGTCTTAACAATACAAAACAGAGAGACCCACTGATAATCCGGGTACTGCTCATTTTAATCGTCCCCTGGAGGCGTGACCGGTTTAACATAAACCACCAATTGACGGTTAATTAAGTATTGATTGCCTTCATCATCCCGTAAACAGAAGTAGATGGGGTCTTGCCAGGCAATTCGTCCCATCAGGCGATCGCCGGTCGTGGTTTGCAGTTCAAGGGGGGTATGTTCTTTGACGTACTGTTGTAGGAAACGAATGCTCGGTAAACTCGTATCCATTTCAATCGCCATAAGTCCGTCTCCTCGCCGATACTAGAATGGCCTGTGGCGGGCATCGCTGCGATCGCCCTGTGTTTGCTATTATTGGCTACCATACCACCTTGCGCGAAAAGGCGGGAATGCCCCCTGAGGCCAGACAGATGCCAAACAAAGGACTCACCCATAATGACCACCCTGGAGTTTCAGAAATATCACGGTTTAGGCAATGATTTTATCTTACTCGACAACCGCCACAGCCACGATCCCTTGCTGAGTGCTGCCCAGGCCAAGAGGATCTGCGATCGCAATTTTGGTATTGGCGCTGATGGCGTGATTTTCTTACTTCCGGGCCAAGATGGAACCGATTACACCATGCGGATTTTCAACTCCGATGGCTCAGAACCTGAAATGTGCGGCAATGGCATCCGCTGTCTAGCGCAATTTGCGGCCCAACTGAACGGCCAAGAGGACGCCACCTATCGCATTCATACCCTAGCTGGGATCATGACCCCTCAACGCCAAGCGGACGGACGGGTTAGAGTAGATATGGGAGAACCCCGCCTGTTAGCGGGGCAAATCCCCACGACCCTCAAACCTGAGTCTGAGAAGGTTGTCGATGTTCCCCTGACCGTCGGCGATCGCACCTGGAACGTCACCACCGTCAGCATGGGGAATCCCCATTGTCTGGTCTTTGTTGATGACGTTTCTGCCATTCCTCTGGCTGAGATTGGCCCTCAATTTGAGCATCATCCGCAATTTCCTCAAGGGATTAACACGGAATTTATTGAAGTGACTCAGGGAAATTACGTAAAAATGCGGGTGTGGGAACGGGGAGCAGGTGCTACGCTGGCCTGTGGCACAGGAGCCTGTGCCTCTGTGGTCGCCGGTGTCCTGACTGGGCGCTGTGACAGATCCACCACCGTTGAACTCCCCGGTGGCAACTTGGAGATTGAGTGGTCGAATCAGGGATCTGTGTATATGACCGGGCCAGCCACCTTTGTCTTTTCTGGCACATTGCACCTGTAATTACGCCTGTAATTGTACGGAATGCTCTCCTATCATGAGAGTGAACCGTCACAATCTGCTCTCAGGACGGCTTTAAGGAAAAATCAGGTGTAAGGTCAGCGTCAACGGTATCGGTCACATCAAACTAACTAAGGTATAGAGGTTAACTCATGGGTGGAGGCATTTATTTAATTCAGGACGACGAGCAATTAGTCGAAATGAGCGAGCAAGCTTACGAGTCCGAAGAACAACTCCAAGAACTCCTGGAAACCTATCCCAATCTCCTGGCTGGCGATCAGATTGATACAGCACTCCCCCGCTACTGGCTCCTGATTCGCCGAGAAACCCCAATTCCCACCGAGGAAGATGGGGCCGGCCGTTGGTCCGTCGATCGCCTCTTTATCGACCAAAACGCCATCCCCACCCTGGTTGAAGTCAAACGCATTGATAACAGTCGCATCCGCCAAGAAGTGATTGGCCAGATGTTGGACTACGCCGCCAATGCCAGTATTTACTGGCCCATTGATACGATTGTCTCGCAGTTTGAGACCAACTGCCGCGAACAAGGCCGCGATCCTGAAGAAGTCTTTGAGGAGTTTTTAGGAGAAGAAACCAGTGAGGAGCGGTTCTGGCAAAAAGTCAAAACCCATCTGCAAGCCGGGAAAATTCGCCTCGTCTTTGTCGCCGATCGCATCGCGCCAGAACTACGGCGAGTGGTCGAGTTTCTCAACGAACAAGTCGATCCGGCTGAAGTGTTAGCTCTCGAAGTCAAACAATATGCCGATCACTCGGCCGAGGCCTTGCGTCTGTTGGTGCCTCGGGTCGTCGGACAAACGGCCGAAGCTCGTCTGAAAAAGTCCAGCGCCACCCGTGAACGTCGTCGTTGGGATGAAACATCATTTTTCCCAGAATTCGCCAGTCGCCGGGGCGAAGAAGAGGCAACAGTGGCACGAAAAATCTATGACTGGGCGCAGAAAAAAGTTCCCCATGTTGAAGTGCAATGGGGCAAGGGAGATAACTATGGTGGGTTTGGTGTCTATTTCAAAGACAATCGCGGCAAAATCGGCAGTGAGTTATTTAATATCGGCATTTGGGGTGGTTTAGAACTCTCCTCACAAAACTACGGTTCTCAACCCCCGTTTAATCAGACAGAACCTTGGCAAGAACTGCGATCAAGATTTAGTTCAGTGGGAATTGCGTTGCCAACAAATCCCACGGAGATCCGTTTTCCCTATCTGCGACTCTCGGCATTACAGGATGATTTAATGCTAGAGCAAATTTTGCAAACCTTCACCTGGGCCGTCGAACAAGCAGCAGGCAATTGATCCTATTCCCTATTCCCCTCTTCTCCCCTCTTGCCTCTTGCCAGAAGAGGGCGACCATAAAGGTACGCCCCTACCCTCTTGCC
>CAZXWM010000006.1:14412-27366 GCA_964644215.1 uncultured Phormidium sp. | reverse complement strand
CCACTCAATCCCAAGACAATCTGAGAAAAACCACATTTACGCACATAATCCCGCACCCCCAACACTAACGCGGCCCAAATTTCCGCCTCTCGACAATCGGGGAGGGGAACTACTTCCCCCTGACTCAATCCTGTTTCTGTTAACTGCAACTGGGCAAAATCCGTCTCACAGCCTCGCCCACGATACACCAAACGTCCATCTCCATTAAAGGCCACACTGCGACCATCAAAAATCAGATCATCATTCCCCCCCACCTGGTTCACATAGAGGATGGGAACTTGATAGCGACGCGCCGCATGAGACAACATTGACTCGCGCAAGTGTTGTTTTTCCACGGTATAAGGAGAAGCGGAAAGATTGACAATTAGGTCAACTTGTGCATCCGCTAAATCCGCCAGAGGGTTGCAAGCATAGTGACGTTGACTCCAAAACTCCTCATCATTCCAGATATCTTCGCAAATGGTTACGCCAATGCGATAGCGGCGAACGCCATCACTAACGGTAAAATGATGACTCTGGGAATGGGGTTCAAAATAGCGATGTTCATCAAAGACATCGTATGTGGGAAGCAATCGTTTATGGAACTGTTGTTGAACCGTTCCCCCTAGCAAACAGGCAATACTATTATAGAGGGGTTTTGCACCTTGATGAGCTTGAGGATTGCGTTGCACTGTTCCCACCAAAACATGAAGTCGGCTAGGGAGTTTTTGCGCCAACTCTGTTAACTGGCGTTCCATCGCCTCAACGAATCCTGGATTGAGGAGTAAATCACGAGGCGGATAGCCACAAAGAGACAATTCAGGGGTTAATAAAACTGATGCACCCTGAGACGCGGCTTGCTGGGCTGCATTTAAGATTTGTTGAGCATTTTCTGGCAAATCTCCAATGGTTGGGTTGAGTTGGGCAATACAAATTTTCATAAGAAAGGCAAGAGGCAAAAGGCAAGAGGCAAGAGGCAAAAGGCAAGAGGTAATCCCTTTTGATTCCCCTAGGCAATAGGCGAAAGATAGGTGTTAGTCATTGAGTTTGTTGACTAGGGCAGCAATCATTCGGGTCTCTTCTTGTAATAGATTTATAATTTCTTCAATTTGTTGCTTTTGGCAGAGTCCAACTCTTTCCGATAAAATCAAATGTGTCTGAAGTTCATTGCAAGACCCTTGAGCGATATTTAAAAATCTAGCGTAATCTGCTTTTGAACGCCTACCATAGCCTTCAGAAATGTTTGCCGGTATCGATGCAGCACATCTGCGTATCTGCTGCATCATACCATAAACCTCTTCTTTTGGAAAAGCTTTTGTGAGGAAATAACTTTTCTCGGCTATTTCCATTCCTTTTTGCCAAATTCTTAAATCCTTAAAGTCACGAATTGATGACATTTTTTGTAGTACTCCGAATCAAGAAAGACTGTATCCTATTTGGATGTTTTGCTTTTACCTTTTGCCTTTTGCCTTTTGCCTCTTGCCTAGGGCGACCACAAGGGTACGCCCCTACGTCTTTTCTTTTGCCTCTTGCCTTTTGCCTTTTGCCTCTCCTAAATAAAGACCATGGGTTTATCTTTTAAAGGCGCAAATGCCTCTGAGTCAAAGCGATATAAACTCGCCGGACGACCTGCACCCCGAGAGAGTTTCATTCCTGTGTCAGAGAGAACTCCTAACTTAAGAATGCGAGAGCGAAAGTTAGAATAATCAGCAAAATTTTCGCCTAACACTGCTGCATAGAGTTGATACAGTTCATTGAGAGTAAATGTTTCCGGCAAGACCTCAAAAGCGACCGGACTATATTCTAATTTATTGCGTAGCCGTTGATAGCCATATTTAACCATTTCATTGTGGTCAAAGGCGAGTTGGGGGACGCGATCGCAGGGAAACCAAACCATCTCCTCAGCCGAATCCACCAGTAACTGAACTTCCTCATGTTGCACTAAGGCGAAATAACTCACCGACAGATAACGAACCCCAAACGACTGGGGCGACTCCCGAGGATCTCGCGCCGGGCCGCCAAAGGTATATAACTGTTCTAAATAGAGATTTTGTACCGATATTTTTTCCGAGAGAACCCGATAGGCGGCATCCTCCAAGGATTCCCCTTGACGCACGAGGGTTCCTGGCAAACTCCATTGTCCCAAATCCGGTTCCCCTTGTCGCCGCAACAACAAGACTAACACCCGATTTTGGGCCACATCCACCGAAAAAATGGCATTATCCACCCCCACCTTAAACGCCGCCAGTGAGTTGCAGATTTGCCGCTGCTGTTCCTCTCCCTTTACCATAGCCCCCTCTCCAACCGCCCTATCCCCCAATTAGACATATAACTGTTCTCGCTGAATGTACGCTTCAACACTAGGGGGAATCGCTTGAGAATCTTGTGTATTCCGATAGCGTGTCGAGGAAACATCGGGTGCATCCATATCCGCCAGCGTGACTTGTCCACCCAACCCCTCCAATTCCTTAATTTTAGCGGACGAGACGGGGAAACCGGGACGAGGAATCACCAGCAGTTGCACTTGGCTTAACAAGGCTTCAACATGATACCAACGGGGGAGTTGCGTCAGTAAATCCGATCCCACCACCAGCGTCAGATGGGCATTTTGCCAAATTTGCCGCGCCTTTTCAACGGTAAAGAGGGTTCTCGGGGAACTGAGGGCTTCTTCGACGGCGATGTTGTGACATAGGGGAGTTTCGCAGTTGAGATGGGTTTGACGCAACTCCTCCACCATGAGTTTTAGCATGGCAGAGCGATGGCGCAGGGGGGTTTGTTGGGGCTTCATGGGATTATCCGAGGCCCAAACCGCTACCCAATCATAGCGATCGCTCAGCCAACGCAAAATCTCACGATGGGCGACACTGGGGGGATCGGCACTGGTTCCAAAAAGGGCGATATGGGTCATTATTAGGGAACAGGGAACAGGGAATAGGGAACAGGGGTTGCTACACTGAGGATTGGCTGAGATGTTGGGAGACGCGATCGCGGAGGTTGATTAACTCTTGGGAAATTTCCACGTCGGGAACTTGGGGGTGATGGATGTCGCGAACTTCTCCGGGGAGTTGCATGACGGTGTCTCGGGTGCGTTTGCTGAGGGTTTCTAGGGAGTCTAGGGGCTGTTGGCGATCGCCGTTGACAATCATGGGTTGTAATAAGGGTTCCTCGCCAGGTTCAGGGGATTCGTCAGCTAAGCCGAGGCGATCGCCTTTCCATTGTCCCCCCTCAATGCGCCGGAAAATCTGTTTTCGTCCTGGATAGGTGGATTTGCCGCTAGACTTCTTCATAACGGGAATCCCATCGACTTCCACGAGTTTATAAACCCCGTTGAAGGGTTCCCCGGATACCAATTTTGTGCCAATTCCATAGCCATCAAGGGTTGCACCTGCCCCGAGAAGTCTGGCAATTTCCCATTCATCCATGTCGCCACTGGCAAAAATGGGAACCTCCGGGAGATGCGATCGCACCTGTTGCGAGAGGGTAACGATATCCCCAGAATCAATGCGAACCCCATGAAGTTCAATTTCATCTCCTTCGAGGCGATTAGCCAGATAGCGGGCCGCCGCTACGGTATCAAAGGTATCAATCAATAGAGGCGCACCGGGAAAGTGATGATGGAAGGCGCTAAAGGCGTTGGCTTCGCTTCCCTCCATGGCGACAAATGCCTGAATTAAGGCATGGGCCATCGTTCCGGTGGGTTTTCGCCCGAGTTTGAAGGCCGCCAAGACATTGGAGGTGGAGTCAAAGCCGGCGGCGAGGGCGGCCCGCGCGGCGTAGAGTGAGGCTTGGGGGCTAAAGGCGCGACGGGTTCCAAATTCTAATAAGAGGGCGCGATCGCCGGCCACATCGCGGATACGGGCGGCCCGAGTCCCAACCAGGGTTTGATAGTTAACCACATTAAGAAGATAGCTTTCGAGGAGTTGGGCTTGCCAGAGGGGGGCTTCGATGCGTAATAGGGGTTCATGGGGAAACACCGCTGTTCCCTCGGGAATCGCCCAAACATCTCCCTCAAAGCGGAAGTTGGCGAGTACATCCCAAATGCGATCGCCCGCCTGGGAGAAAATCCCCGTTTCCTGCAACTCCTGTAATTGGCTGGGGGTGAAGTGCAGGTTTTCTAGGTAATCAATGGCTGTTTCTAAGCCGAAGGCGATCGCATAGCCAAATCCCGGAGGAAACTTGCGGGTAAATAACTCGAAACTCCCCCGTTCCGTTTCCAACCCCTCCCCCAGATAACAGGCGCTCATCGTCAACTGATACAAATCCGTCAGCAAGCTATAGTCTTCCGGGCGAACGGTGAGTCGCTGTTCATCGGTTAGGGGGGCGATCGGTGCAATCTCAGAGATAGTCATACATTTTTACTGAAAGCAGGTCGTCTTAATTATAGTAGATTTTACCAAAATTCCCCCAAAGCTCAGTTTGTCTGGGTGAGACGAGCTGACATTTCTGAGTCAAATTATTATTCGATAACAATGAAAGGATAATTTTGATAATACTGAATTAGAACAGGAACTTCATAAACGGATTCAATGAGTTCTGGCGTGATTGAGTCATGTCCGCCGAGGGAAAAAATCCGCCCCTCTTTGAGAAATAGAAATTGGTCAGCAAAGCGTAAGGCTAAATTTAAATCATGCAATGTTAGTAAAGCCGACTGTTGTTGGGAGATGACGGTTTCTCGAATTAAACTTAGAATTTCGATTTGATTTTTTAGGTCTAAGGCACTGGTGGGTTCATCGAATAAGAGAATCTGGGGTTCTTGGACTAAGGCGCGGGCGATCGCCACTTTTTGCAATTCTCCGCCGCTCAATTCTCGCACGGAACGTAACATCAAAGACTGCAAGTTTAACCGTTCAATGACCCGTTCAACTTTTTCTAAATCTGAGGCAGAGACATCCCAAACAATATAAGGACGACGACCGAGTAAAATGGCATCAAACACTGTCATATCGCCCACCTCAGTCCGTTGAGCTACATAAGCAAAGGTTTGAGCCAGCTTTTGTCGAGAATACTTAAGAATCGATTTATGATTGACAAAAATATGACCGGTTTGGGGTTTAATGATGCCATTTAGACATTTAAGCAAGGTTGTTTTTCCTACCCCATTGGGTCCTAATATCGCCAAAACTTTACCCGCTTTTAATTCAAATTTAATTTCTTTAAGCAGGCGGGCTTTGCGATAGCTAAAGTTTAAATTTTCAACCGTCAAGACCATATAAGAATAGCTAGTTTAGAGAATATAAAAAATTAGGAAAAGAAGGCAAGAGGCTAGGGGCGTACCTTAGTCGGTGAGCGATAGCCGAACCGTGGTCGCCCTCTTTCGGCAAGAGGCATGCATAAGGGAACAGGGAACACCGGAACACCGGAACAGGGAGAAACACTGTGGTATTCTTGTGGTTGCTTTCTCGTTTGCTGACTCTTAAAGATGGTGCTAACTTACCATAAAAAGCACGAATTGTCAACATTTAGCCCTAGATTTTTGATTATTTCAATCGTTCTAAAATCCGTTGAATGGTGGAGGCATCTGGGGCATCTGGACGGAGGGATAAATAGCGTTCTAAGTCTTGCGTGGCAGCGATCGCCCGACCGGATTGGTAGTAAATTAAACCGCGATCGCGTAACTCTAAAACGGCATCAGGTGCCAACAACAAAATTCGTTCAATCGCAGCAAGTGCTTGACTCATTTCTTGCCGATAAATATAAACAGCCTTGAGGTTCATTAACATCCGTACCAAAATATCCCGAGAGGTGACGGGTTCGAGAAACTCCGGCTGAAGCGTTACGGGTTTACCATAAATCTCGCTCAGTCGTCGTTCACAATCGGCAGGAAAGAGAACTTCTCCAGCATTAAAAGCATCTACAAAAATACCAGCATCTTCAAAGTCAGGGCGAATTATAAAATGACCTGGCATTCCCACCCCAACCATGGGAAAATCAAGCCGCTTGGCTAATTCTAAATAGACAATCGATAAACTAATAGGGATACCAACTCGACGTTCTAAGACTTCATTAATGAAGCTGTTTTTTGGATCATAGTAATCCTCAGTATTGCCGCGAAATTTGAGAGTTTCAAACAAATACTCATTCAGGGTATTGATGACGCGCAACGGATAGCGTTCCTGGGGCAGCGTCTCGGCAACTTCGGCAGCATAGTGGTCTAAGATTTGGCTATAGTGGTCAATATCTAAATCAGGATACTCCTCTAAGGCAATACAGAGGGCCGCCTTGCCTAAGTCAATAGGATTTTGCTTGATTTCCTGATAAAATCGCTGTCGAGATTGGGGAAAATCCATGGTTTTTATGACTGATGATAAACTCGCTATTGCTGTTGCTTTAAAAATGTAAGTAACGTTTGAATAAACGGAGTGGGTTCGACTAAAAATGCCCAATGATTGCCGGGAACCTCACAAACTTGGAGATTTTGAAGATAGCGATAATAGGGTTTCAGTTGCCATTGAGTGCGGTTTAAGCCCGCTTCTGGCTTAATTAACAACGTTGGAACCGTCAGGGGTTCAGTTAAACCATCCACAACCATGACATCTTCAAAAATGCCATCTCGGGCCGCTTGGGTGAATTTACTGCCCCAAGTTCCATCAGGCTTTTGTTCTAAGCTATCTTCAAAAACCTGTTGTTGATGTTGACTCCAACCACGATAGTGTTTGAGGGTTTTCGCTCGGGCAACGGCGGCGTCATGGGAGGGAAAAGGTCCCATGGCTTGTAGGAAGGGTAACACACGGTAGAGCAGGGGGAAGGTCACTCGTGACCATTTGGGAATTTTGCCGATAAAGAAGGGATCGACGAGAATGGCACTGCGGAACTGCTGGGGATGCTGACGCATCCAGATGGGAACGACTTTTCCAGTCCAGGAATGACCAAGAATATGGGCCGATTCATAGCCGAGATAGCTCAGAAGTGCCTGTAAATCGCTGATAATGGTCTGACAGTTATAGCCTTGAGGGGGTTTGCTGCTGTCACCATGGCCTCGTAAGTCGGGGGCGATCGCCCGGAAGCCGGCCGCGGCCAACGCTTCCCCCACCGGTTGCCAAACTCCGGCATGATCGGCTAAGCCATGCAGTAATAAAACCGGTTCTGCTGCGGGTGAACCCCAGTCGAGATAAGACAGATGTAGATCGCTTGCGGACAGAGGGAGGGTGTGACGGATAGCCATAGACGCAGGAAACCAGAGGGCAATGATAGGATGAAACGGGCAGTACCGTTCATCGTTACATTGAAATCGTTAGATTGGAAGGGTTATGGATTCTGTTAAGGATAAAATCGTTCTCGTCACTGGGGCAAGTAGTGGGATTGGTGAAGCTTGTGCCAAACGCTTTGCTGAAGCCGGGGCCAGGTTGATTGTAGCAGCCCGTCGGGGCGATCGCCTCCAAGACCTAGCCCGAGACTTGCACCGCCAATGGGGAACTGCTGTTCATTGTCTCAGCTTGGATGTCCGCGATCGCACCGCCGTCATGCAGCAGCTAACGCAACTTCCCCCAGATTGGCAAGGGATTGAGATCTTGGTTAACAATGCTGGACTGAGTCGAGGACTCGATAAACTGCAAGAAGGGGATCTCGACGACTGGGAGGAAATGATTGATGCCAACGTCAAGGGATTGTTGTATGTGACGCGGGCCGTTGTCCCCGGTATGATTGAACGGCAGCGGGGCCATATCCTCAATATCGGGTCTATTGCTGGCCGTCATGCTTATCCCAGGGGTAATGTCTATTGTGCCTCGAAAGCGGCGGTACGGGCGATTACTCAGGGTCTAAAACAGGATTTGTTGGGAACGCCGATTCGCGTCAGTGAAATTGATCCCGGTTTGGTGGAGACGGAGTTTAGTGAGGTTCGCTTCCACGGCGATCGCCAGCGAGCCAGTGAAACCTATCGTGGCTTAACGCCTCTGACGGGTGAGGATATTGCCGATCTCGTCTGGTTTTGTGCCACCCGTCCAGTCCATGTCAATATCAGTGAGATGTTAGTGGTTCCCACGGACCAAGCCACAGCCACCCAGGTCTATCGCCGTTAAGTCAGCTTTAAGATAAAGAAATCATAATTATTGTGGCTAAATTTGTATTTAACGCCACAGGGAAGGGCGCAGTTGATACAATATCAAACTGCATCCGTCTTAAACTGTACTGACTATGACAAGCGATAAACGATACGTTCTAGCCCTGGATTTAGGAACCACGGGAAATCGGGCAATTCTCTTTGATCACGATGGTGAGGTCGTTGGCCAATCCTATAAGGAATTAAAACAATACTATCCAGAACCGGGCTGGTTGGAACATGATGCTACCGAAATTTGGCAAGATACTCTCGGCTGTGCTGAAGATGTTTTAGATGAGGCTAATGTCACGGCGAAAGAGATTGCCGCCATTGGTTTAACGGTGCAGCGAGAAACTTGTTTACTCTGGGATAAAAACACCGGGCGGCCGCTCCATAAAGCGATTGTTTGGCAGGATCGTCGGACGGCTCCTCTGTGTAATGCTCTGCGTCGTCAGGGCAAAGCTGAGTTCATTCAAGAACGCACGGGGTTAGTTCTCGATTCCTATTTTTCGGCAACCAAATTAGTCTGGCTCCTCGATTGGGTTCGCGAACGTCGTCCTCAAATTGATTTTGATAATGTCATGGCGGGGACGATTGATTCTTGGGTGTTGTGGAATTTAACGAATAGCCAGGTTCATGCAACGGATAGCAGTAATGCTAGTCGGACGATGCTGATGAACTTGGAACGGGGCGATTGGGATGAGGATTTGCTGAATTTGTTTGGTATTCCAGCTCACATGATGCCCGAGATTAAACCCTGTTTAGGGGAGTTTGGGACAACGGATTTATTCGGGGATGAAATTCCCATTATGGCCATTTTTGGCGATCAGCAGGCGGCTTTGTTTGCTCATGGCTGCGATCGCCCTGGTTTGTTGAAATGTACTTACGGAACCGGCTGTTTCCTGATTGCACAGGCGGGAGAGGAGGTGGCGCGATCGCAAAATCAACTCCTCTCCACGATCGCCTGGAGTCAGGGAAATCGCTCTCATTACGCCATGGAAGGGGCTATGTTTACAGCAGGAGCTTGTGTTCAATGGCTACGAGATGGCTTACAACTCATTGCTAGTGCGGCAGAAACGGAAAATTTGGCCCGACAAGCTCAGGGAAATAAGGGCGTTTATTTTGTGCCGGCGTTGAGTGGGTTGGGAGCGCCTCACTGGGATATGAATGCGCGGGGATCGTTCCAGGGAATTACCGCTGGGGTACGCGGGGAACATATGGTGCGAGCGGTACTTGAGGCGATCGCCTATCAAGTTAAGGAAGTCGTCGATGCGATGAATCGTGATTGTGAGGATGTTGTCACACGGCTCAAAGTCGATGGTGGCGCTTCGCAAAATGACTTCCTGATGCAGTTCCAGGCGGATTTACTGGGGATTCCCGTAGAACGCCCCAAAATTCTCGATGCAACGGCTCAAGGCGCGGCGTTCGGTGCTGGATTAGTCAGTGGCTTTTATGATAGTTATGAACGCCTGATTGGACGACGACAAATTGAGCGGGTGTTTGAACCCAGTGAAAATGCACCCCAGGTACAAGAACAGTATAAAACCTGGCTCAAAGCTGTTGAACGGGCCAAACATTGGATTGAGTCGAACTAGACCCGGTGGCTCGTTGATAGGTGACAGTTCAACGTTTACATTTAGAATCCACTAAATTCTCTCTTAGTAAGGGTTTTGTGGATTACAAATGTCCTAATTCTTCTGACTGATTTTAGTATTATTTCTGCCCAAACTAATAAGCCGAGAACCGTGTTTGACAACGGTTCTCGGCTTACTGTTTATATGAACTTTAACGATTTACGCTTGTTCTTCGATCGGGGTGATTTGCAGGCGATCGCAACCAATAGAGTCCGCGAGTACAGCACTGGCCATTGCACCACTATAGACTTCAAGTTGTGCTTGTTCGTAGGCTTCAAAAATCAATCGTTGTCCAGGAAAGACAACTCGCTCGAAATACCAATTGGGGATGTTAGAAATACGGACAACCTGAACTTTTCCCGTTCGATTGCTGTAATAGCAGAGAATGGGGTTCTCTTTAAGAGTAGCCACATTCGGAGTAGAAGTCATTGCCATAGTCATTGTTATTATCTAGCGGATTTATAGGGGAACGGCGTTAGGTCAGAGTTTCTCAAAAATGCTGGCGACACCGAGTGGCGATCGCCGCGTGAATCATGGGTTTGTTAACATACGCCCCATTTTAACGGGGATCAGCCTATCTCGCCATGTTCATTAAACCGCATTGTCCCGTGCTCACACATCTGTCTTAGGGGTGAACTTCACTTATACTGGGAATTTAAGGCGATCGCTCAGCTTAAGATCCCCGGCCCAGATAATCTTACAGTTCTCCTGGACTCTCTGGGGCGATCGCTTCTCCCGGAGAGGGTCGCAAATCGTCGAAATTAAGGAGATCGCTAAAATCTGTCAGGGTAATTCCTTTATTTTGAGCAGCCTCTTGTAATGCCGCCATAAAGCGTGAGGAATCCGAACCATAACCACAATGTTGGCTGGCGGCTTCTAGCCCTTCTTTCGCGTTGGCTTGAGCGCAATTGAGTAAATCTATACCCGTCAGAGGGGTCGATTCCATAATCAAAACTCCTGAAATCAATATCGTCTCTAGGTTATCGCAATTGGGGAAGGGGAGAGGGAACAGGGGAGAGGGAACTCCGGAACTGGGAACACCGGAACTGGGAACAGGGAATACCGGAACAGGCGCTGGCTTCGTTTTGCCCTCTTTGAGCAAAATTTGCCATAATTCTCCTTGGAGTTTCAATTAGATCTTATGAATCAACGTCCCGACACCCAGCCCGCCAAGAACGTTTTAGGGCAACGGCTTGAACTGTGTTGTTCAGCCCCCCGTACCGGTTTCTATCGCGATGGCTTCTGTAACACCGGCCCCCAAGACTTTGGCAGTCATATCGTATGCGCCCAAGTCACCGAGGAATTTCTCGCCTATACCAAAAATCTGGGCAACGATCTCAGCACTCCTGTCCCCGCCTATCAGTTTCCAGGCTTAAAACCCGGCGATCGCTGGTGTCTCTGTGCCTCCCGCTGGCAAGAAGCCATTAGTGCCGGTGTCGCGCCCCCAATCGTCCTGGCCGCCACCCATGAGAAAGCCCTAGAGACGATTCCCCTCGAAGTCTTGCAAGAATACGCGATCGACGAACGCTAATCGCGATTACGGTGACGAGATCGCGCCTAACTTCCCTTGAACATGATGCCAGCGAATCCCGTCGAGTCCCGGTAAGATCCAATCAGCCGCTCCTACCTGGGCCGCATTCCCCAAGCCAACCACGCGCATTTGGGCGGCCCGGGCCGCCTCCACCCCCGACTCGGCATCCTCAAACGCCACACAGTCTTCAGGACCTAGGCCTAACTGTTGTGCCGCATAGAGAAAGACATCGGGGGCTGGCTTAGGGCGATCGACATCATAGACATTGGTAATAACATCGATGTCCGAGGCAATCCCTAGCTTTTCAATCACCACATAGACATTTTGGCTAGCGGAAGCCACCGCCGTTTTGATTCCCGCCTCCCGCACATCGTCGAGAAACGGCCGCACCCCTGGGAGGAGATAATCGGCGGTCATGGTTTCGATAAAACTACGGAAATAGCGATTTTTGCGATCGAGCAATTCCTGAATTTTAGATTCTGGCAAAACGCGGCCTTGCAACATTCGCAGTAGTGAATCCCGCCGCGAGAGTCCCCGTAAGGCTTCGTTAGCCTGACGGTTGAAGGGAATCCCCTCCTCATCAGCGAGTCGTTGCCAGGTTTGGTAATGAAACTCAATGGTGTCCGTTAGCACACCATCCATATCAAAAATTACCCCCCGTAATGGACGACAATTCACCGGGGAGAGAGCATCAGAACGAGAGCGCGTCATAATCAGGGCCTTGACTGGGATTGATAGCAGGTGAGAGTTGAATAATCGCGAATGGAGACTTGGCCGTGGGGAGACTTGGCCGTGGGGAGACTTGGCCATGGGGAGACCTATTTTCCATCCTGTTTATTAAGCTTTTGGTTTAACTCCCGAGTCCGGCGGGACAGGAGGCGAATGATATTAATGGCAATGCCGGGGGTTTCGTCAATGGCATCATAAAGCTGTTGTTGCGTGAGCATCAAACATTCACAGGGTTCACAGGTGGTGACTGACGCCGAACGGGGTTCGGCATCAAACAGGGACATTTCACCAAAACAGGCACCTTGAGGCAAGTTCGCTAAGTCCTGATCACCAATGTGAATCCGGACAACCCCTGAGACAAGAATATACAGCGATCGCCCCTCCTGTCCTTCCGTAAAAATGGTGTGATTACTCGGGAAGGATAACTCATCCATTACCGAAGCCAGACGTACCAGAAAATCGTCCCGTAACTCCTTGAAGATGGGAACACCTCGCACAAACAACAAGCGATCGACACTGGTTAACATGGGGGATTAGAACACGAGGGTACTTGAGATTACGTCGGCGACTCAGACGACGACGTTAAGCCAAACTGCACCATCATCTCCTGCACTTGGGCGGCCACGAGAGGATCAGGGTCATGTTGCAGTTTTGGTAGCAATTCTATCAAGGCACGGGGCGAGGCAACTTGCAAGTAGGCTAAGACAGACTCGCGCACAAACCCCCTCGGGTGGCGTAATCCTGCTAAGGTTTGATCCGCTCCCAAACTCCAACGTGCTAAGCGTGCGACATGGAAGCAACAAGCCAGGGGCCAGTCCGAGAGACAATATCGTAGCTCAAGTAACAGCCGTAGCCGCTCTCGGGGGGGGAGGGGTCGATACTCGATCAGATCCGAGAGACTTTGTAATTTTTCCATATCCCCTTGACGATCCAACACATTCAGTAAAGCTCGTTTACTGGGAATATCAATCGTATTATCCAGGATTTCTAACCCTCGCGCCATGTAGGAGCGAGATCCCGATTTGAGGTTGAAGGCCGCCGCT
>CAZXWM010000006.1:0-14402 GCA_964644215.1 uncultured Phormidium sp. | reverse complement strand
AAGAACAACCGTTCAATACTGTCATTTTGCAGATCCTCAAGGCTATTACAGAGTAGTTGCAGGGCCGAGTCAGCATTGAGTTCAACATAGCCATTGCCATTATGTAGCTCTACTAGAGATTCAGTCGAACTCGCTACCTGGAAGTCAACCCGAGCTGCATAGAGTTGTCCGAGGAACATGAGTTCTTGATCGATGAGAATTTCAACGCCACTGCGTCCGAGGCGATCGAGAACGCCCTCGATTCCCCGTTCATCGGGCATTTTGAGCAAGATGCGTAGGATGTTACGACGACTGGTGGCCCAGGTGGTTAGCAAATGTTTGACTAGGGTATCGAGGGCTTCGGGGGTGCCAATTTGTCCGATGGTGTTCCAGGCGTACATCCGCACTAAGTCGGGTTTGTGGATGTCTTCGGCTAGTTCGACGAGGCGATCGAGGATATCATTGCCGAGTCGCACGAGAGAGCGCATCGCGGCTTCGCGGGTTGATTTGTAGGATAGGCCGCGCAACAGGGAGGGATAGTATTCTTCGAGTTCTGTCGAGGCGATCGCATCGAGCAAGGCACAGCGCACCCGCAAGGACTCATCCTGGAGCAGATTGGGCACATAGAGCCGTAATCCCTGTAAAAACTCCGCTTCCCCCAAGGCTCGGGTTCCCATGACCCGTTCGCGCTCCTGTTGATGGGTTAGCATCCGTCGTAGCGCATTGGTGGCTTCGGCTTTCTGTTCCCGATTCCCCTTACGCATAATCAACGAAGCCGCCGTCGATCGCACCACTGGATCGACCTCAGAACGCAGATAGGGGCGTAATTGCCGCATATCTGGCGTGTCTTCGGTTAACCAGATATAGCGCAGCGCCAAGGCTAAAATTTCCGGGGGTTGAGGCCGTTCAATCAAGGCCCGGACTTGAGGTAGATGCTCAGTGTTGGGAAAATGGAGCATCACCTCTAAGCTTTGTCGTTGTAGGGGGGGCGATAGGTTAACCAGCAACGGTGCGAGAACTTCTCCGACATTTTGCGGGTCAATTTGGCTCAGTAACTCTACACAGGAGCGTTTATCGGCATCTGATGTGGGCTTTTCTAGGGTTTCAACCACCGATCGCTTCAAAGCCCGAAAATCCACATCTGAGACGCCTAAGCGTCCTCGTTCGGCACTCGATACCAGCAGTCCCACATAGCGCGATCGCATCAACCAGATAGCCAGCAACCAGGCTACAGCCACCAACAACACGAAAAAGACAAAAATGGGACTTTGCAATTGCAGCCAACGTTCCGAGCCTAGCAGCCGACGTCCTCCCCAGATGGCCAGCCACATCACGGCCCCAGCCACCCCCGTCGAAACCGGTTCGGCCACCCCATTCACCAGAGCCTGTAAGCCATTGCGTTGACTTTCGGGCAGAGGCTGAAACAGCACTGGCCCCGTTCCCTCAATCAGCGTGTAGTGCAATAACTCATCGACAAACTTGATGGCAATGACCCCAAAAAAGAGTTCAAAATTGCCCGTGACAGACCCAATTAGAGACAACACCCCAATCGAGAGGACTAGAGCCGGTAAGATTCCTCCGGCATAGAACACGCCCATGCGTTCGACAAGACGGCTTGAGGCAAACCATTGAGTAATTAGCTCAAAAATGCCCAAGAAACCGTTAAAAAGCCCTAAAAAGCGGGCAATACCACTATCAAAGTTGGAGCTTTCCGTTAGATCTAACAGTCCCAGAAACATTGAGGCGTTGTTCGTCAGTTCTCCGGCCTGGGCTTCAACCTGTAACCGTTGAAAAAATAGTTCTAACTCGCTAAAAAATTGAAACTCAATCAGCACATAGAGGGCTTCGACGAGAACGAAGAAGCTCACCAGCAGCCAAACATAGGTTCGTAGTGGTCCTTGGAAACGGCGCGTGGTGAAATCTGAGGGATCTTCTTCTTCTGTGCGACGAGCCGCGTCGGGAAAGGCCTGGCGGTAGTTTTCGGTCAGATATAACAGGAGTAAGGCCCCCACCACCAGCATGAAGCAAGCCACAAACAGGACGTTACGGACGCCAAAGTTGGCAATGACCACAGGTAGCGAAAATCCCCCCAGCACGTCAGCTAGGAGGATGCCACTGCTAATAATGGGATAGGTCCGTTTGATTTCCCGGATATTGAATAGCTGGTTGGCGGTGATGGAGGTGTTGAGATCGTTGAGAATATAGGCTCCATCAATCCACAGCCGCATGGCGAAGACGGTGACGCCAAACAAAATTGGCAGTTCTAAGCCAAAGCGAAAGACAAAGGCGGGAATGGCCATGAGCAGGGCAATCACGACGATCGCCCGCCTCATTGGTAAAATTTCTTGCAACCAGGAGTAGAAGAACCCTAACCCTGAACCAATAGCTGCCCCAGCAATATAGATAATGGTCAGGGATTCCGCCCCATACTGGGCCAAAAATAGCTCATAGGTGACGGCCTCTAGCCAGAGCAGCCCAATGGAGGTGGCGGTATAAAAGGCGAACATCAATAAGGTTCGCTCTCCATCCTCCGGGCGCAGGTTGAGCCACTGCAACACCTGCTGTTTCCAGCCCCCTTGGTTGAATTGCCAGTTTTTAAGTTCCATTCAGCCTAGCTCGTCCTGATGTCGGTGGGTCGCAGTCGAACGCTACCCGCGATCGCTCCCACGGGAGTCCCAGGGAGAGTACAGCCTAGGCTGGGTCAGGAATCCGAGACCCCTACGTCACGAGTTCCCCCCTCGCCGAGCAGCCGGGCGCACGACCTGCCCTCCAGTGTAGCCTTTCGGCTCACCAGAATAAAAAGACATGAGGACGAATCGACATGAGTTTCCGCTCAGCGGTCAGACAACGTTAAATCCAGGGCGATCGCAGTTAAGATTGTTTTTTCGGGGCCAGCATCATCATCATGCTGCGTCCTTCCCGTTTCGGCCGTTGTTGCACTTCTGCCATGTCATCGAGATCTTTGGCTAACCGTTCCAAGAGTTGGTAGGCTAAATCCGTATGCTGGATTTCCCGTCCCCGGAACATGACCGTGGCTTTGACCTTGTCACCGCTCTTGAGGAACCGTTGGGCTTGCTTGACGCGCACCATGTAATCTCGATCTTGTAGCGCATCTTCACTTCCTTGAGTTCGGAAGAATGCTGCTTCTTCTTGGCTTCCTTATTTTTCTTCTCCTGCTCAAACTTATATTTGCCGTAGTCCATGATCCGACAAACCGGGGGGTCTGCTTTGTCACTGACCAAGACCAAGTCCAAGTCCTTTCCTTCGGCAACGGTAATCGCCTCGGCCGGTGTCATAATCCCCAACTGTTCGCCATCTGTGGCAATGACGCGGATTTGGGGGAAACGAATCCGCTCGTTGATTTGGGGTAAGTCCCGTTGTCGTTTTCTTCCGATTGCAGGCATATGTAATGGGGTAAGTGTGTTTAAGATGTAAGTTCGGTTACGTGAGAGGGGTTGGGGGTGTGTGAGTGTGTTCGACGGTTAAGTCAGCGTAGTGATATTTTACCCGCAATATTTTAGATGTGCGTCAAATTTAATAGAAATTCTTAATTTGCAGAGACTCGCCCCGCCTCGACCTTGAGAGGCCAGGTCTAGGCTTTTTGCGGAGCGCACTCAAAACTAGCTTAAGATAAAATCCTGACTCTTGCCAATGGCGGCAAGTTTTGCCCAATCCTCACTCTCACCTCTCTACGCCCTTGACTTGTTTACCCTTTTCTCCCAAAGCACCTCGGTTCGGTGAACAGCGCCATTGGCGTTGGCGCGGTTGGACGATCGCCTACAGTTATACACCCGGACTAAGGCCCGATACCCCGCCCCTGATTTTAATTCATGGCTTTGGCGGCTCGATTGGCCATTGGCGACATAATCTGGGGCCTCTGAGTCAACAGCATCCGGTTTATGCTCTGGATCTGTTGGGCTTTGGGAATTCAACCAAGGCGGCAACGGCCTACAATGTGCCCTTGTGGGTTGAACAGGTGTATGAGTTTTGGCGTCTGGTGGTGCGTCGTCGAGCGGTTTGGGTGGGCCATTCCATTGGCTCTCTGGTGGCGGTGGTGGTGGCGGCTCGTCATCCTGAGGCGGTTCGCGGTTATGTGGCCATGACACTCCCTGATCCGGGGTTACGTCGCGCCCTGTTACCCCCATTTGCCCGTCCTCTGGTGGCGGCTGTTGAACGATTGTTTACGTCCCCCCTACTGCTCAAACCTCTCCTCTATGCCATTCGTCCCCCGAAACGACTGCGTCCCTGGGCCAAGATTGCCTATGAAAATCCTGAGTATGTTGATGAGGACCTCTTGGAGATCTTTTCGAGGCCGGCCCGCGATCGCGGCGCTGGGGGAACTTTGTCTCGCTTGGCTCGTGCCGCGAGTGAGGTGGATTTCTGCCCCAATTTGCGCGATCTAATGCCCGAGATTACGGCACCGGGATTATTGCTCTGGTCTCGGGGCGATCGCATGGTTCCCCCTCGCCTGGCTCGCCCCCAACAGTTTGGCGAGCTACAACCGAATTTGGAGCTCCTAGAGTTAGACTATGGGGGGCATTGCGTCCATGATGAAGCTGCCCCTCAGGTCAACGAGATTATTTGTAATTGGGTTGCATCTCGCCTGGCAGAGGAGTCGATAACCATCCGGTGACCATTCCCCCTCCCTCGTAGGTTAAAGGGTAAAACAGTTGAGGTTATGACCCTCTCGCCCTATCAATGGCGAATTTTTTATGCTATTTTTCAACGCAGTTTGCCCAACACCACACACAATTGGTTTTGACTGGCCAATAACTGGGATCAGGGCAACTGTTGTTCCCCATGATCCCATCGTTGTGCCGTCGAGCCTGTAAGGAGAAATATGCTCAGAGTTCACTGGTGGTTATCCAGTCTCACAAGTGTTTTAATGTTGGCTCACTTGGCCCCAATTACCCAAGCGAGTCCCATCAAAACGTCAGTCCCAGATGTCAATGCGCTTGGATTTGATGCGAGCGAACCTCCCCAGACTCTCAAGGTCGCCGTGGACTCTCAAGGAGCGCAGCGGGACGAGTCCCCTGATTCGCTGAGTCAGTCGCCGAGGTCGCAAATGGCCACGATTGAGGCCATTGATATTACCATCGAGGGCAATCGTATTTTGATTCGAGCCGATCGCCCCCTCGCTCAGCGCTCCTATTGGGATCGAACTACCCTGGCTTATCAAATCGAGATTCGCGGTGCTCGACTATCCCAAGGCTTCCAAGCGCCCAATGCTCAAGACAGTCAGGACATTTCTTGGGTTCGTGCTGAACAAGCTGATCCCGAAACGGTTATGGTGCGTGTCATGCCGGCTCCCCAAGTGTCGGTGGGTGAGATTAATCAGCCCAGTCCCAGTTTGCTCTCTTTGGAATTGAATGGGTATCAGGCTCGCTCTCCATTACCTGAACCGAATTTGGGGATGGGGAGTCGAACCAGCGATTATCCCGATCCTGGGACGATCCCAGAGGGACAGATTGTCATTGTTCTCGATCCCGGTCATGGGGGGAGTGACCCCGGTGCAGTCGGTATCGGGGGTCTGAGTGAGACCGATATTGTTAATCCCATGTCGCATCGGATTCGCGATCTTCTCGAAGAGCAGGGGGTACGGGTCATTTTGACTCGTGAGGATAACCGCACGGTGGATTTACAACCTCGGGTGGAATTGGCCAATCGACTCGATGCCAATCTCTTTGTGAGCTTACACGCCAATGCCATTAGCATGAGTCGCCCGGATGTGAATGGCATTGAAACCTATTATTTCCAATCGGGGCAACAGTTGGCTCGCACGATCCACGCTCACCTACTTGAGTCCACGGGTGGCCCCGATCGCGGGGTGCGGACGGCTCGCTTTTATGTGCTACGCCATACCCGAATGCCAGCGGTTTTGTTGGAGTTAGGGTTTGTGACGGGGAACCAAGATGCTCGCCGTTTGGCTGACCCGCAGTATCGTGAGCGTCTCTCTCAGGCGATCGCCCGTGGTATTTTGCAATATGTTCGCCAATATTGCCCGGGTCCTCAGTGTTAGCTACTCAGGAGCGCAACGGAGTCTCGAAGGCGCTGCCCTGGGCGGGTTGGGGACTCAGCATGATTTTCGGATAGTTTTGGGACAATTCTATGACCAACCACAACCAGCCGATTGGGGTTTTTGATAGCGGTGTGGGCGGGTTAACCGTCTTGCGGGCTATGTACCAACAGCTTCAGGATGAGTCGGTGCTCTATTTTGGGGACACGGCTCGTCTGCCCTATGGGACGCGATCGCCCCAGGAAATTCGCCAATTTGTCCGGGAGATTCTGCTCTGGATGGCTCAGTCTCGGGTCAAAATGGCGCTCGTGGCCTGTAATACCAGTTCGGCTCTGGCGTTGGAGGCTGTCCGCTCGGAATTTGAGTTTCCCATTTTGGGCTTGATTTTACCCGGTGCGCGGGCCGCTGTCGGCTGTGGACGACGGATTGGCGTGATTGCGACTCCAGCTACTGCCGCGAGTGGTGCCTATCGCCGGGCTATTTTGGAGATGAACCCCTCGGCTCAGGTGTGGGAAATCGGCTGTCCTGAGTTTGTCCCTCTGATTGAAGGCGATCGCCTTCACACCCCCGAAACTCGCGAAATTATCCGGGAGTATCTTCAGCCTCTGTTACAGCAAAAAATTGATACGTTGGTCTATGGCTGTACTCACTATCCCCTGCTGGAGCCGGTGTTACGGCAACTGCTGCCGCCTGAGGTGACTCTGGTTGACCCGGCGACTTATGTGGTTGAGGCCGCTGGACGGGAGTTGGATTTGTTGGGACTGCGAGCGGCCCCCGGAGCAGCTATGACCCGCTTCGGGGTCAGTGGCTGTCCCCAGTCCTTCGCTAGTCTGTCACGCCAATGGCTGGGCTTTGTGCCTGAGGTCGAACAAGTCAAGCTTCCGGATTTGGGACTCTCGCTGCCTTCGACTGAGTCGGTGGTGGATACGGTCTATCGGGTTGTAGAATCAAGGGAGGCAAGCTAATCACTCTCTACAGTCAGGGTTCGCCTGACAACTCGATTGGCTGTTCTGTCGTTCTTTATTCTCTAAAGCCCTGTTATGTTATTCGGATTTCAGAAAAAGCTAACGTTGCCAACCCCGAAGGACGCTTTGCCAGGACGCTCCCAGGCGATGCCGGTTCCTAAGCAGCATTTTGTCCTCAAGACGCCGCTGACGCCTCCGTATCCTGATGGTATGGAGTTGGCTCTGTTTGGTTTAGGTTGTTTTTGGGGCGCTGAACGCTGTTTTTGGCAACTTGAGGGAGTCTATAGTACTGCTGTGGGCTACGCCGCTGGTATCACCCCGAATCCGACCTATCAGGAAGTCTGTTCGGGCCTGACTGGACATAATGAGGTGGTGCGTGTGGTCTATGACCCGAAGCGTATCAGTTATGAATCTCTGTTACGTCAGTTTTGGGAAAGCCATAACCCCACTCAGGGGATGCGTCAGGGAAATGATGCGGGGACTCAATATCGCTCTGGGATTTATGTGTATTCTCCAGAACAAAAGAGCCTGGCTGAAACGTCTCGGCAACGCTATCAAGCGGCTCTCAAGCAGGCTGGGTATGGGGAGATTACGACTGAAATTCTCGACGCGCCGGAGTTTTATTATGCTGAGGAGTATCACCAACAGTATTTGGCGAAGAATCCCAATGGCTACTGTGGTCTCGGTGGAACGAATGTGAGTTGCCCGATGGGGATTCAAGAGACTCAACAGTCGGTTTAAGGTCTGAGTCTCCACTAGGGTCGCAACCGCTAGGGGCTATCAACGGTGACGAAGGCGGTTCCTTCTTCTGAACGGACATCGACGTAGAGTGAGCCGTCTTGGAGATAGCCCCAGACCGTTAGGGTGGCGATCGCCAGGGTCAGGGTAATGCTGATTATGCACTCGAATGGACAATCAAATGAGCGGGTTCGTTCCATGGTTTAGGCTCCTGGCTCACCAGCTACGACCGGGGGGAAGAGGTCAGTGGTGAGCCGGTTCGTGTAACAGTACGTTTGAATTTAAGGCTTGAGTTTAAATTTAGAACTCTATAGATCTAGCCTACCCGGTCTCCTCGGGGGTTAACTCGTTAAATTTACGGAATTTTAGGGAACTTTATGATAAGTTTTGCTATGATAGAGGCTTTTTTGAGACCGGACTGAGGCACGATCGGGATTGACTGGGTTGCTAGGATGAACCACAGGACTTTAGGATAAAGAAACTTTTTGGGTCTGGAGCGGTTATGGTGGTGTCTCAACAAACCTATGCCATTGAGTTATATTTTGATGAGGTGGCGTCGGAGAAGGTTCGGCAACTTTGGGCTCAGGTGGGGGCAGCTGCCTCCTCGATGGCCGAGCGAGTTCACAGCCAACCCCATTTGAGTTTAGCGGTCCTCCCTAATGCTGATTTACAGCTTTTGCCGAGGGTTCTCGCCGATATTGCTCATCGTGAGTCCTCGTTTGAACTTCAGTTTTCGTCCCTAGGCTTGTTTTCGGCTGGAGGTGGGGTAGTCTTCTTGGCTCCGGTGGTGACGACGCAGCTACTGGAGTTACATAGAACGGTTCATCGACAGCTTCACGAGATTGGCTCTGATGCGATCGCCTATTATCGTCCTGAGGCTTGGGTTCCTCACTGTACTTTAGCCCGAGAGTTATCGCCTCCTGAAGTCCTGCGGGCGATCGAGGCGGTTCGCAACAGCAATCCCTTTTTTAAAGTCAATGTTTGTGCCTTAGGACTCGTTGAAGCTCCCCCGATGCGTCAGATTTGTTGTTTTCCGTTTCTCCCTAAGGGCGATCGCCCATGATAGAATAGAGGGTATATTGTTTGATTTATCAAGACCTTACTCTTAAAACGCTCAAAGTTCTATGGATTTTACAGTAGCCATCCGCACCTACAATGGTGAAGCGCGTATTGGTGACATATTAGAACGTCTTAAAGCGCAAACTCAAACCGATGAGATTGAGTGGGAGGTTGTCGTCGTCGATAATAATAGTGGCGATCGCACTGCCGACATCATCAAAACCCATCAAGAAACCTGGCCCTCTCATTCCCAACTCCACTACTTTTTTGAAGCCAGACAAGGAGCATCTTATGCGCGCGCTCGTTGCATTGAAGAAGCCCAGAGCGACCTAGTTGGCTTTCTTGATGATGACAACTACCCGGCAGAAGACTGGGTGTTTCACGCCTACCAGTTTGGTCAAGACTATCCTAAAGCCGGGGCCTACAGTGGACAAATTCATGGGGAATATGAAGTTACTCCTCCCCCCAATTTTAAACGAATTGCCAACTTTATTCCCATCATTGAACGTGGGCAAAAACCCCTCTGTTATACCTCCTACAAATACGCTCAGAAAAAAGTCTATCCACCCGGTGCTGGACTGGTAATTCGTAAGCCAGTTTGGTTAGAAACAGTTCCTAAAAAATTGGTCCTTCAAGGACCCGTTGGAACCTCATTGACTGCTAAAGGAGAAGACATCGAAGCCCTGACCTACATAGCAACAGCAGGATGGGAAATTTGGTATAACCCCAAAATGCACATCTATCATCATATCCCTAAAAGTCGCTTTGAGCGGGAGTACTTAATCAAGTTCTTTAAAGGGGTTGGCTTAAGCCGTCACCGCACGCGGATGCTCAATTATAAATCTTGGCAAAAACCCTTTTTTATTGCGGCTTACTTCGTCAATGACTCTCGTAAGCTGTTGCGCCATTTCTGGACTTACCGAGATGTCTTAGATAGTGATGTCGTCGCCGCCGCAGAACTCCAATTTTTTAAAAGCTGTCTTGTTAGTCCATTATTTATCTGGAAAAAGCTCTATTTAGACCGAGATTAGCGTCCAGAATAGGAGGGTCAACTCACCCTAGATTAGTCTGTTTTTCCGTGATTCCCTTGAACAATTTCTTGAATTTTCTCTGCTAAGACTTGAACATTAGGTTCTTGTAACATCAGCAAATGGTCACCGGGAATATCGTAGATATCTAAACCTCCTACTGCAATCTCTTGCCAGCCATAGTAAGGGTCAATTTCGGTACCTACTTCAGCTTTGCGATCTTTTGCTCGAAATAAGGTGATTTTCCCTTGATAAGCTTCAGGGAAGTGTTGTTTTTTCAATTGGATGTTCTTCTCTCGGGCGGCAACGGCCCGCAAGGTTTCAGGAACAGGTTTGGCAAAGCCTTGATAAATTTTTGCAAGTAGGGCTTGCTTGCGATAGCGAATACGCCCAGCCCGAGCCTTGAGTTTGCGGGTAATATATTGAATCCCTTCTTCTTGGAGTTTCTGCCAATGTCCCGAAACTCGGGATGTGGCGGGAAGATGTTTGACACCCGTGCGGGCCGTGGTGTCAATTAATCCTAAGAGAGCCACATCTTCGCCCTGTGCTTGTAACTGTTGTGCCATTTCAAAGGCGACACGTCCCCCAAAGGAAACCCCGAGAAGATAGTAAGGGCCTTGGGGTTGTAGGGTTTGCAGATCACGGATATACAATCGCGAGAGTTCTTTGACATCCTTGGCCTCGTCGCTCTTCTCATCAACGGAATTAAAAGAGAGTCCATAGATCGGTTGATGCGGACCCAAATGCTTGGCTAAGGGACGATAATACTGCATCCCCCGGCCCAAAACGTGAACGCCAAAAATAGGGCTTTTTTTGCCTTCAGGTTGAATGCTGATAATGGACGATCCAGCGAGAGTGGCACTATCTTGTTCGAGGATGGTGATTAGCCCCGCAATAGTGGGCGATCGCAGCAAGGCGGCTAAGGGAACCTCTTGTTTTAAGGAGTCTTCTAAGGCACGACATAGGTGAACGGCTAACAGAGAATGTCCTCCCAGTTCAAAAAAGTTATCGGTGACTCCCACCTCACCACATCCGAGAATTTGCTGCCACACTTGGGCGATTTGGGCTTCTTGATCGGTCCGGGGTAGAACGCGATCGCGCTGAATCTCCCGAGGATCGGGTAGAGATTTGCGATCAACTTTCCCGTTGATATTGCGGGGTAAGGCCTGCAACTGGACAAACGAAGAGGGAATCATGTAGTCAGGGAGTTGTTGCAAGAGAAATTCACGCAACTGACCTGGTGCTAAGGGCTGTTCGGCGACGGTATAAGCACAGAGGTATTTATTACCTCGGCTGTCGTTGCGATCAACCACCACCACGTCTTGAATCGTCCCATGGGACCGCAATAGATTTTCAATTTCCCCTAATTCGATGCGAACACCGCGAATTTTAACCTGGAAATCTTTACGTCCTAAAAACATCAGATTGCCATCATCGCGCAATTTCCCTAAATCCCCGGTTTTATAGACAATATCCTCTGGATTCTGAGTGAGGGGATTGGCAACAAAGACGGCGTTAGTTAATTCAGGCTGTTGATAATAGCCCAGGGTTCGATAGTCCGTTTTCACAAAGATTTCCCCTTCGCTGCCCACGGGACAGGGTTGGTTCTGGCCATCGACCAGCAGTAGGCTGGCACCGGGAATAGGTTGACCTACGGGAATGGAGGGGCGATCGCCATCTTCGGGACCCACAAAGTAATAAAACTTAGTCATTGTGGTTTCTGAAGCCCCGTAAAGGTTCACAAGTTGAACGCGATCGCCAAAAATTGTCATCCATTGTTTAACATCGGCGGGTAGTAGGGGGTCTCCTGCCATCAGGATATAACGCAACTCTTGAAAGTTCTCTGATGTGAGTCCGGCATTGAGCAGGGCGCGAAACACTGATGGGACGCAATGGATTAACTCCAGCTTCTGTTCGTCTAGCCAATGAACCAATTGACGGGTATCTAATAGGGTTTCTTTTCCGGGTGGCACGCATAGGGTTCCCCCGCAACAGAGGGGAACGAAAATATCCCGAAGAAAGGCATCAAAGGAGGGAATCACCAGTTGACTACTGCGGACTTCCTGTAGCTTCAGGGTGTTGATTTCCCAATCAATAAAGTGGGCGATCGCCTTCAGACGACCGGCAATGCCTTTCGGCTTACCTGTTGACCCCGAGGTGAAGTAGATATAACACATGGCATCGAGGTCAACGTCCCGCTGAGGGGGGCTGAAGTCTGGCGCCTCCTGATACTCCCTCAAGGGTTGAAACGGTTCAGTGTTAATCGGAATAGTTGGCCCCGAGTCCAAGAGAATTAGACGTTTGCCTTGAGTTATTGTTTGGGGGAGTTTTTGCAGGTGAGGCAACAACGAGACTTGTGTGAGCCAAAATTGAGGCTCGATACTCTCGGCGATCGCCTGTAAACGACCCAGGGGGGTTTCTGAGGTGAGAGGCACAAATACCGCTCCGGCTTTCAGGGTTGCTAAAACCGCTGTCACCACTTTGATGGTGTCGTCAGCGAAGATGACCACAATCGTCCCCTCCCCGGCTCCCTGACGAATGAGTACATTGGCAAGATGGTTGGACTGTTGTTCGAGTTCTTGATAGGAAATTTTGTCATCCTGCCGGGCGATCGCCAACGCATCTGGTGACTGTTGGGCGATCGCTGAAAACCAATCTTGAATTCTCGGATATTGCATAACGTTATGCCTTAGAAGCGTGACGACTACAGAGTTTCTTGGCTGCCAATTCTTCAGCAATTACAACCAGAGGATCGACGGAGGAGTAAGAGGTGTGATGACAACTAAAGTACTTGGAAAATAGATGAATTTCAGTACAGCCCGCGATGAACGACTCAACTCCATATTTATCTAGGAGTTGTTCAAACACAGGAACCAACTCCTCTAGGTCGTAGTTTTGTTTGATTTGATAAATGACTTTATGGATTTTATCAATATCATCTCCCTTCGGTAAAACCACATACTCTTTGGCTTGATTCCAGAGCGGATGTTTCTCGAAAATCTTCAGCTTCCTAGTTCCTTTTGTACAAACCAGAAGATGTTGTTTGCCGGTTTCAATGACCCGATTTAGGGTGACATCAATTAGAGAAATCAACATCTCTTTTAAGTGAGGTGGATATTTGTCAAAGAGATGATGAGACGTAATACAACAAATGACAATTTTCGCAACTCCAAACTCCTTCATCTGCTCTAGGGAGCGAATTAACTGGCTCAAGAGTTCGTCTTCTTCTTGTGCTAATAAAGATTGCGTTCGATCCGGAAAAGTTGGATCTGAATAGAGCAAAGCAATCGGAGACTCTTGTTCACGTTCTCCTAATGTGTACTCATAAATTGTTTTTATAAACTCTGCTGATGCTAGGGGACCTATTCCTCCTAAGACACCTAATATACTTCGCCGATGTTCTGACATTAGACCCCATCTCCTACTGACAATTTTAATGTCTTTTAAGTTTCGCTCATTGTAGCACAAGCTTTTGAGACTGACAGGTTTTTAGTCACGAAAACCACCGCTATTTGTAAGGTTTTTTTAAATTTTTTTTAAATTTCCTCAAATTTCGGGACAATGATACCCGGTATCCATTGGGTAACCAGCGAAATTGATCCATGACACGGTCAACGATTTCTTTATCATAGGGAAGTTTCGAGAGCTTGGCCGGCAACGAGAGCGGGATCATTTTTTGAGAACCGCTCGAAGGTTGCAGGGAGGTAAAGGCCGCTTCTAAATTCTGCCAACCGCGTTCAAACCGGCAGGGACGGATGTGGGGATTACTATTAATTTCCCAAACTTGCAGCACCCCATCTAGTAAACTGTAGTCAATGCGACCATATTGGATATCAGCCAGGTCAAAGATTTCCCGCAGCTGGTCTTCGTGAGGGTTCGTTTCCACGTAGAGTTTTTCCTCCTCAGCATGAGGGCTGTCATAGATTTTTCCCCCTTTGATCATCCAACTGCTGTGAAATAGAATATGGAACGGAATAATGCGATCGCCCACTTTAAAGGCTGAGTATTTCCGAAACACCCCCTGACTGTCGCGAGTATCGCAAAACTCAGTCATGACACAGTCATCCCGATACTCGCCTCTGGCCTTGATCGCCTCAAGAGCTTGTTCTAATTCTTGAACATCCGTTAACAACCCTGTTGTATTGCCACGATGGTCATTTTCTCCTCGTAAAAACACAGGAAAACGACTTGGCATACGACATTCTGTGAGACGATAGATATTAAATTTATTGATGCCTCGCTCATACAGACAGCGTAAAAGTTCGTAGCGACGTAAGGAACGGGTTGGGTGATTTAACAATAGGCTGTCGCTGTCTGACTGTTTAATATCCTCCCAAATCCAAGACACATATTGGGCTTGCTCTGGTGATAGGCGCTCAACATCTGAAAAAATATAAGTTCCAGCAGGTAGCCGCTTTTTATTTCTTAGTTCTTCATAATAAATCGGTGTTATATCATGGGAAAACCTAGATCCTTTTCCCTCTAAATAAAGATTGATCGTTTGGGAGTACTCCCGAGTCACCACATAATAAATCATAGGTTCTCGCTCCTAAAGTCGTGGGGTTAGCTGACGACGCACACTAAACCGTAGTAGTCGCCAGGGAACACTGCTATTTT
>CAZXWM010000005.1:0-27572 GCA_964644215.1 uncultured Phormidium sp. | reverse complement strand
TCCCAAAGCCGAGAAACCAACGCAGTCCTAATTCCGAGGCGATCGCCAGCAGGACCATCAGGACCATTGAGACAAGGAGAATTTGCACAACTTTCACAATCGTTTTGGGGCGCGATCGCTCCGATTCAGCATCGCTACGTCCAGTATAGGGGTTAGCTTAGCCAAAATCCTCAAGGCAAGAATCGACCCTAGCCCGAGAACTGCAACGAACAAACGGTATAGTTGATCTGGGACGCGGTGGCAGTCATGCCCCCTGTTCAATCGGCCCAACGCCTGGGACGATGATTGGCCGTGGGCGGCATCTAACCCGCACATCGTCACGTCTCCCGACCAACTAAGTCCGAGATTAGCAAAAACGTGGACTTCAAGCAGATTTTCCCAACCTCAAACCCAGTTATCGGAGTTGTACACCTACTTCCTTTGCCCTCCTCGCCCCGATGGGGAGGAAATTTGAAGAGCGTCATCGATCGCGCCGAACGAGAAGCTGCGGCCCTAGCAGCGGGCGGCGTGGATGGCATGATTGTCGAAAACTTTTTCGATGCTCCGTTCACCAATGGACAAGTCGATCCCGTGGTCGTCAGTGCCATGACGGTGATTGTGGAGCGCCTGATGGGGTTAGTTACGGTTCCCATTGGGGTCAATGTCTTACGCAATGATGCCCGTAGCAGTTTGGCGATCGCCAGTTGTGTGGGAGCCAAATTCATTCGTGTCAACGTTCTAACCGGCGTGATGGCCACAGATCAGGGCATTATCGAAGGCTGCGCCCATGATCTGATGCGATACCGGCGAGAACTCGGCTGCGAGGTCGGTATCCTGGCCGATGTGCTAGTCAAACATGCCCAACCGCTCGGTAGCCCCAGTCTGAGCCTGACGGTTCGAGAAACCCTAGAACGGGGCTTAGCCGATGGGGTGATTCTCTCGGGAGTCGCCACGGGGACGCCGCCAACTCTCGAAGACTTAGAAATCGCTCAAGCGGCGGCGGGGTCAAAACCGGTCTTGATTGGTAGTGGTGCGACCTGGGAGAATATCCCCCATTTGATGAAAGCCGCCGACGGGGCGATTGTCTCAAGTTCCCTGAAGCGACATGGCCAGATCGATGAACCCATTGACCCGATTCGCGTGAGTCAGTTTGTCGAAGCCATCGAGGAAGATCTCTCCAATGAGACGGCCGCGATGGTGAATAGTCGGGCTTGGAAAAAAGTGCGATCCTAATATCTAAGGTGCAGTCCTAACCGGTGATGCGAAATTTGGAGGAGATTCAACCATGACCCGTCGATTAGCCAGGCGCCGCTTTAACCCTGGGTTTCGTCCCCTGATCGGGGCGATCGCCATCTTAGGAGTCCTAGAGACGACGTTTTTAACGGTGGTGAAGCTAACAGACCAGGTGGCGACGATTTGCCCCACAGAAGGCTGTCATCAGGTTTTAACGAGTTCCTATGCGACGGTCTTTGGCGTGCCTCTGACCCTGTTTGGACTCTTGGGCTATGGACTGATGACACTGTTCGCTCTAGCCCCTTACAGTATTGACCGCGATCGCGATCGCCAGGGCCACGATCGCCTCGATCGCTTCAGCGGCTGGGGACTCTTAGTCGGAGGGAGCGTCATGGCGGCCTTTAGTGGCTACCTGATGTTTCTTCTGGTGAACGAACTGCATGAGTTTTGCCCCTACTGTCTCCTCTCGGCCTTGTTCTCCTTTAGCCTGTTTGGCTTAGCGGCCTTTGGGCAAGATTGGGATGACGAAGGACAACCCCTGTTTACCAGTCTGATTCTCGTGTTTGTCACCCTGGTTGGGGTCACGGGCCTCTACGCCGATCAACGTCCAGGGGTGGCGGCCACACCGGCCGAGTCCATGGCTGAAGCGGGACAGCGCGGCCTGGCCATTACCACGGAGTCCGGCTCGTCAGAGGTGGCTCTGGCGGAACATTTAACGGCTCTGGGCGCTCGCTATTTTGGGGCCTATTGGTGTCCCCACTGTTATAGCCAGAAACAACTATTTGGCGCCGAGGCCTTTGATACGCTGACCTATGTTGAGTGCGATGCCAATGGCTATCAAGCTCAACCCCAAGTTTGTCAAGAGGCTGGGGTTCGGGCTTATCCAACTTGGGAGATTGATGGGGAACTCTATGAGGGAACCCGAGAATTGCGGGAGTTAGCCCGGTTGTCCGGCTATGAGGGCGATCGCGATTTTCGCCATTCGCTTCGCAGTGTGCGGTAATAGCGGCTAATTGACAGCCGAGAGGGGGACGCAGACTGGTATAATCCCCTCTCAAGGAATGACTATCGTTTTGAGTTGGGGGCAACAAATCGTGGCACAGTGGCAAGAAATTTCAGGGGCAGTGACCGCTCCTCGGGGCTATCAAGCCGCCGGGATTGCAGCCGGGTTGAAACCCTCTGGTTCGAAGGATTTGGCGTTGATTTATTCCGAGGTGGATGCGATCGCCGCTGGGGTTTTTACCATGACTCAAGTGCGGGCGGCCTGTGTCGATTATTGTCGCCAACAGTTGCAAGGCAAAGCCAGCGCCCGAGCTATTCTCTGTAATGCGGGCCAAGCTAATGCGGCCACCGGTGAAGGGGGATGGGAGGATGTACGAGAAAGCGCCGAGTTAGTCTCTCAGTCTCTGGGAATCCCCGGTGATGCGGTGTTGTTGGCCTCAACGGGGGTCATTGGGCAACGGATTAAGATGGAGGCTTTGCGCGAGGGGGTTCCCAAGGTGGTGTCGCAGCTATCTGAGTCCGGTGGCGATGCGGCCGCTGAGGCGATTATTACGACAGACTTGGTGACAAAATCCATCGCCCTCGAAGCTCAATTTGGCGATCGCCCGGTCCGTATTGGCGGTATCTGTAAGGGGTCTGGCATGATTCACCCCAATATGGCGACGATGTTGGGCTTTATTACCTGTGATGCGGTGGTGTCGTCGCAATTGTGGCAGGAAATGCTCAGTCGGGCGGTGGCTCAGAGTTTTAATCAGATTACGGTTGATGGGGATACGAGTACCAATGATACGGTGATTGCTTTGGCGAATGGCCAGTCTCGCACCCCGGCGATCGTGCGCGAGGGACCCGAGGCTAAGAAGCTAGAAACCATGCTCACCGCCGTCTGTCAGCATCTAGCTAAGGCGATCGCCCGTGATGGGGAGGGGGCCAGTTGTTTGCTGGAGGTGTCAGTTAAGGGCGCAGCCACTGACGCGGATGCTCGCAAAATTGCCCGCACGATTGCCGGGTCATCGTTGGTCAAATCAGCGATGTTTGGACGCGATCCCAACTGGGGTCGGATTGCGGCGGCGGCTGGACGCGCTGGGGTGACGTTTAATCAAGACCAGTTGCAAATTCAATTGGGACCCTTTCAATTGATGGACGGGGGACAACCGCTTCCCTTTGATCGCGCGGCGGCGAGTGCCTATTTACGGGAGAAGGCTGAGGGCGAGTATCTCAAGAGCGATACGGTCGAGATTGGCGTCACCATCGGCAAAGGACCGGGTCAAGGAGTCGCCTGGGGCTGCGATCTCAGTTATGACTATGTTCGCATCAATGCCGAATATACGACGTGATATCTGTTTTTCAGACAGATAATGTAGGACAAGATTTTTTCTAAAAACCTTGCTTGGCGAAAGTTACAAGTTTCTTGGTGTCCTAACTCTACTGTCTGTTTTAATCCGAGTCCTCAGCCGGTGCAGTTGCCGGAAAGCTAAACTCAAACACCTGACGGGGAGTGTCATCACTGACGGTTCCGGTCTGGGTTTGGGTTTCTCCGTTGAGGGTAATCGAAAGCTCGAAGGGGATGGGGGCGCGATCGCCGTTGCAGCGAGTAAAGAGAGTGACCGCAGCGACGTAATCGCCCTCAGGCGCATTTCCGGGCGGCCAAAATATATTTTCTACGGGGTTCTCGAATTGAGACATACAGCCGGCGTTGGAGTCAACGTCGAGTTGTCCGCCTGAGGGAATAGATGGGTTGGCAAAAAAGGCCATGTCTCCATTGGGATCGGTGACCGCTAAATCTAAGTCATCCAGGCTATTCCAGCGTAGAGTGACTTGGACATCGCCGGTTCCTAAGACCGGCTCAGCGGCGCTAGTCGTTCCCTGAGATGGCGTTTGATTGAATCCTAGTAATTCCTCAGCATTACCGTAGTAGCGCACCCATTGCGAGAGTTGGGGAGTGCGACGCCAGCGATCGCGCCGGACATCGACAGATAACAAGGGAGTCATGAGGCCCTGGTTTTCTCCCATCACCACCACCGAGACATCACTAACCACAATATCAGCATTGAAGGCTTGCTGAATTTCCTCCTGGGCAATGGTTTCAGCCCGAGTGAGCATCTCCCGGAACCGCTCTCCCCGTTGACGGCTAAGGGTGACGGTAAGCCGCTCGGTAGCGGCTTGCACGAGGGGTGGAGGCGTTAGCAGGGGGATGGCGATCGCTCCTAAGGCGACAATACGAAGGATTCCAGCGAGAGAGTGAGAGTAGAGCACGGGTTTAAGCCAGTCATGGACAAGCGTTGATGCGGGGAGAGGCTGACTCAGGCCACTCCGGCGAATAGCTGAGCAATATCTCGGGTTGGCGCATCCTCTTTGGCGACAATTTCGACAATTTTATTGCGAGCTTCGGGGGAGAACAGCGCTTCGACACAAACATGAGCCACTTTTTGCCGAGGAATACTCCCTTCAGAGAGAGAATCAGCCGATCTCATGATAATCGGTGCGGGGGTATCTTCATTTTTTAGTCCCCCTGGACGCACAATCGTGTAGGTGAGTCCACTTTGACGCAAGGCCTCTTCGGCTTGTTTTTTCCAATATAAGACGAGCCAAAACAGGTTCAGGGGATGGAAAAACTCCGAGGTGCAGAGGGAACTCACCAAGACAAATTGCTCGATATTCGCCGTTTGAGCGGCTTGAATCAGGTTTCGGGTTCCTTGATAGTCCACCTTGTAAGGGCCGGTGGGATCGAGGCTGGGACTGGCTCCCGTGGCGCATAGCAGCGTGGTACAGTCAGCGAGGGCGTTGGTAAGGGTTTGGGCGTCGAGGACATCTCCCGTGACGAGTTCGGCTTGATGGGGCAGAATTTCTCGGGCGCGATCGAGGTTACGAACGAAGGCTCGCACGGGAATTTCCCGTTGAACTAGCTCTTGGACGATGTGGCGTCCTGTGGCTCCTGTGGCTCCGGCGACAAATGCTTTCACGATTCCTAATAATAACGTTTCAGCTTGATAAACAAGAGTGCTGCTGACATCTTAACGAATTTGGTTAAAGTTCCGAGATATTACTCATTGCCAGGGTAAATGAACAGGCTAAGCTAGAACAGAGGCCAGGTGAGTGGTCACCTAGGAGCAGTATCGCCTAATACTAAAGGAAATTTAAACGATGGAGTCGTCTGTTAACTCGCAGTTCACGAACGCCGAAGACCGTCCAGCTTCTGTTGGAGATGAGCCGATGACCAATGTTGAGACGACTGAAACTCAGGTCAGCGATCGCCTTTATTGGTTTTATACCCAGTTCGAGGGCGTGATGGAGATGTATGCTGAGGCCGAGGCGGTTCGTCAGTATCTTGATGTTCATCAGGGCTGGTTCCGTCGCTGTGCGGCGCCGATGCAGGTCACGCCTTTAGGAGAGAATGGCTATGATTTGACGATTGGCAAGTTTGGGGCGTTGGGCTATTATGTCGAGCCGAAGATTGGTTTAGAGTTAATTCCCCAGCGCGATCGCGTGTATCGGATTGAGACGATTCCGATTCCTGATTATGTTCCGCCAGGGTATCAAGTTGATTTTAAGGCCACTCAAGTCTTGGAACCGCTGCCCATCGAGGAGTTAGAAGAGACCGATTCTCCCATTACTCGGGTCAGTTGGGAGTTATATTTAAATGTCGGGGTCTTGTTCCCGAAGTTTATTCGTTCTTTGTCTCCGAAGCTGATTCAACGAACGGGCGATCGGCTGATTGCGCAAATTGTCAAGCAGGTTTCCCGCCGTTTAACCTGTAAGGTGCAAGAGGACTTTCATGAACGTTTAGGTCCTGAGTCCCTTGAACAGTACCATCAGATGAAGACGCTTCGTACGAGCTTTGCTTGTCTTCCTCGGGAGGCTAGTGAACCTGATCATAAGCCTCCTCAAGCAGAGAAATAACCGCCTTTTCCTGAAACCTCCGCGCCAGTTGAGTCAGCCTGAGCGCAAAGGCCTCATAATCGCTGTCTTCTTCCCGTAACGCCTGACATTGCTGAATCACCTGCTTGAGAGCGCCACGACGGGCCGCATGAAGCAGATTATCTAAAGCCTCCATTGGGGGAACTCGCCCTGTTCTGTCCGCCTCAATGGCCGCTGTTGAGGTGGGGGAGGGGGATGTCTCTGGGGCCGTTTCGCGAATCCAGGTGAGATGGAGATGCTGTTCTAACATCAATAAGAGGCGGTCAAACTCAATCGGTCGCGGTAGGAAATCATCACTCCCGGCGGTGGTGCTAAAATGGCGATCGCGCTCAAAGACACTAGCCGAAGAGGCAATAATTGTGACCCCTTCCAACTGGGGAGTTTTGCGAATTTGTCGCATCATCTCAAAACCATCGAGAATTGGCATCACTAAATCAGTGATAATCAGGTCTGGACAGTGATGTTTAGCCTTCTCTAAGCCTTCAGCACCGTTTCCCGCCTCAAGTATTTCAAAGCCCAAGGGATGTAGTAAATTCGTTAATAAGGCGCGGTTTTGGGGTTTATCATCGACCAATAACACCGTCAGTCGGCGACCTTTATAACCGACAATGCGAGAGCGACTGTCGGTTTTGATGTCGCTCTCATCGGCGACGGGAACCGTAATCTCGAACCAAAAACAACTCCCTTTGCCAAACTCACTGCTGACCTGAATTTTGCCCCCCATCATGCCAATAATGCGTTGGGCGATCGCCAACCCCAATCCCGTTCCTTCAGACAATTGATAGGAGTCTCCCACTTGTTCAAACGGTAAAAAGATGCGATCCAATTGCTCAGCAGTCATCCCCACACCGGTATCTTCAATGGAAAAGCGTAAGCCAACCGAGTCTTCAGCCGTAGATAACTCGGGTATGGGTAAAACCGAGAAAATAATCCCCCCATGCTCTGTATATTTTGCCGCATTACCGAGTAGATTAATTAAAACCTGTCGCAACCGTTTTTCATCGACGTTAATCGTTTCAGGTAACTGATGACTCGGTTGATAGGTAAAGGTCAAATGTTTCTGAACCGCCCGAATTTGGCACATTTCCGTCACCCCGGTCAGCAAAGCCGGCAACGAGACGGCTCCAGGATGGAGTTCCATCTTTTGCGCCTCAATTTTGGAGAGATCGAGGATATCGTTAATCAACGTCAATAGATGAGAACCGCATTGATTGATCACCTCAACTCCCTGTCGTTGAATTTGATTTAAATCATCTCGTCGTTGCAGAATTTGACTATAGCCAAGAATGCCATTGAGTGGTGTGCGTAATTCATGACTCATATTGGCCAAAAACTCACTCTTAGCTTGGGAAGCTCGATCCGCTCGTTCTCGCGCCACTTTTAAGTCCTGAGTGTAGATTTCAACCTGTTGAATCAGTCGATTGAGGGATGCTGCGACTGAGCCGACTTCATCGTGGTTATGGACGGGACAACGGAGGCTAAAGTCGGCGTTTTGGGTCACATTCCGGGCCACTTGTTCGACATCGAGGAGCGGACGGGTTAGGGTACGACTGGTGATGAGTGCGACGAGAATCGATAATAATCCCGATAGGCCAATGCTGAGATAAATAATCCATTGTCGCCAGATTTCGGCTTCTTCGAGTCCCGCCTGGGCGAGTTCATGTTGAGCATCGGCGGCTGCATCGAGCCAAATGAGGTATTCTAGGAGGCGATCAAAGCGAACCTCTAGGGCGATCGCCTCCTGACTGGTAAGACTCCTGAGAATTTGTTGTTGAGCGTCAGGGATTTCTGCGTCTGTGAGTTGAGCGGGGTTGATCTGTTGCCACAACTGTCGAATATCAGCTTCATAGTCTTGGCTAACCTGTTCATAGTCCCTCAGGAGCGATCGCAGTTTCTCAATCTCAAGATCGGATTCGTGACCGTAGTTGTCTAGGAAGGTTTCAAATTCAGAAATTGTTGCTTTGACCCGATTTACTTCGGCTTGGAATTTAGAGACTTCGTAATCAAACCAGATGGTATTGCCCAGAACCGTAATCAAGCGTTGTGGATGCAATCGCATCGCCCCGACCGAGTTTTCTAAATTGTAGAGTAAATCCCGTTGGCGATCGGCGACAGCAAATTCAAAATAGGCACGCCGTTGATAATAATTACCGATAGATAACCCGCTCACCGTTCCGCAGACGGCCACGCCAATGACTAGACCATAGCCAAGGGCCAGTTTTTGGCCAATACTCAAGCCATCAGTTTGGCGAGCAAGATATTGGCGACCGGGCAAAGGAAGCTGTTGCCAGCGTTGCCGTAAACGCTGTTTGATATTGAATTTTATTTTGAACAGTTGTGAAGATAACTTCATGCGATCGCCCTTTTCAAAACATAAACCTAGAAACCAGCATCACCAGTCGTCACTGATCGCGAATAGTGACTCACAATACCCGAGCCTTCTTAATCCAGAAAGTTACCTTGGCCAATCGTGCGATAGGCGTCCCGGATGCTGTCATAGTCTTGGTCTGTCACAGAGACCACCTGTGAGCCAACATATTTGTTATTGGCGGGAATTGTTGTAATCGCTGCCACAATCTCATCGCTATGAGCTTGGGCGAGTTGGCGCAATTGCTCAATAAACTGAGGGGAGGTGCGGCTATTAACGACGATGACATCATCAGGAAGCGGCGGACTTTGAACCAGTTGTCGATAGTCGTCAGCAGACACGTCGTCTTGACTGAGAAAGTTGCGGTAATCTGTTAAAGAGCCAAACGAGGCATCGACGTTCCCTTTTTGGAGTGCTTCAAAACTTCCCTCATCCCCTAAAAACTCAACGGTGTAGTCAGTTTTGGGGTCAAGTCCGGCGTTAACTAAGAGACTCGTTGGGCCGAGATGGCCACTGGTTGAGCCTAAGTCGGACATGGCCAACAGTTTACCTTTGAGATCACTGAGTTCGGTAAGGGAGCTATCAGCGCGAACAACCCCGACACTATAATAGTCGAGACGAGTAATGGCAAAGACGGGTGTAGCGTTGGTCCTGGCCCGAATTAAAACATACTCAGTGGGACCGGCTAAGGCTAAATCAATGGTTCCGGCTTGTAGGCCAGCGGCGGCGACGGTGCTGGTGGCTACGGGGTAAAATTCCAGGTCACGGTTGAGGAGTCGGGACAGTTCGGCCCGCAGCGGTTCATATTTGGCGGTTAGGGGTGCGAGTCCTTGTTCGTCGGTGACACTAAAGGTTAGGGGTGAATCCGACTGATTTTCATAGGGGTCTGTGATTCCTAATCTGGACCCAGTACAACCGGCTAGGAAAAGGAGGCTATAGCTGAGCAGTTGGCGTCGTTTCATGGTTGGCTAAGGAGCGAGGGACTGAATCCATAGCTCGTCTTTGGGACAGGTTTAAGACGCGCGATCGCACCAAACCTTGATAATCATACCGAAACCCTGAAGCGCTTGGGTTAAGATGATATTAACGCTTTGCTAATAGAGCATTCGTGAATGATTTGTAATATTTTTCTTCTCCCCTCTCCCAAAACGGGAGAGGGGTTGGGGGTGAGGGTCTTCCACAACTGATTTAGGACTGCTATAGTTATCTTTGGCTTGTTTGAATGATTCGGGCTTACGGGGTAAGGGTTAAAGCTCAAAAGCAAATCAGCCGGGCGGTTGGACCGTCCGGCTTTGGGTTGTATTAAGATGTGAAAATTATAGGCTGAGGTTCGAGAGTCAATAAGATGCACGCAGGGGTTAAAAACTTTCAAAGATTAAATCTAATGTACTGGCGTTTCCTGCCAGAGTTAGCTCAGCTAAGTTAGGCAATCGCTTCAACAGCCGCAGGAGTTTCGAACATTTTGAAGACGCGATCGAGTTGAGTCAACTCAAAGATGATGCGAATGGCCGGCGAGACGGCGCAGAGTCCAAACTGGATGTTGATATTTTGGGCGAGTTTTAAGGCGGAGACAAGGGCCATCAGTCCAGCACTATCGAGGGATTCGGTCTGTTCCATATCAACGAGAACAACGGGAGTCGTTCTGGCGGCCACCGCAGAGGTCAGTTGTTGACGGACTTGTTCCGCATTTGCGGCGTTGAGATGTCCAGCGAGGCGGACGACGGTTACGTTGGAGGCTTGGGTTGCGGTGTGCATGGCTATATCTGAATCCAAAAACTAATTTTGCTTGTCTAGTCTCAAGGTAGGGCATCCCTCGGGCTAGGCGCTACTGAAATGGGCCAAGTTTGCGGAATCTTTGTTTTTCTCCCCCCTTATGTGAAGATTTGGAAAAGTTGGCCGAGACAAAAGTATCTATAACTACCAATTGAAACCAAGCTGTGCCATACTGGGGGGTGGTGACAAGGCTTTGGTTAGGTTAAGTTCTTCGCTAAATTCCTAAATCTTAAGTTGACTGAATATGCAGTGATGCAGATCACTGACAAGATAGGGTTGCGATCGCACGACGCGGTCAGCTTTCGACGGATGATAAAGGCATAGAATTATCCGGATTATCATGAAAGCGTCAGCGGCAATCCGTCATCTTGTTGAAAAAGTCCTTTATATTAAACGGTTAACCCCCGATCTCGAAAATCAGATCAATGCCGAGTTAACGCGAATGGGATACGTCTCCGATGTGGACTACGAGGCTCTTGAACTTCTGATGGAGCAAATGGACCGAGGGGTCATTCAACTGGTCTCGAACCCCTAACCCTCTCGGTGACAACCACTTCTGTACACTAACGTTGAGACGTTCGAGAGTCGTTTCAGGGTGTTTCTGCAACGCTTGACGTTAACCGACAACAGTCGCGAGTTCGACAACCTCATGATCCGAGACTTGATCGCATCGGATGATGGGGGTTTTTGCTGTTTCAGGGGTGATCTTGAGGAAATCGGGGGTCGTCGAAGCCTTAAAATCGAGTCAGACCGCCGCCGCCATCCTTGATGGCTATCCAAGATTTATCTATGACCCAAGATCTACAAGACCAAATCTTCTCTTTACAACAGACCATCCAAAGTCTCGAACAAGAGCGTCGTGATCTAGCCGTTCATCCCCTGCTTCCCCCAGAGGATGCACCTCCCGCTGTGATTGTGGAAGCCTACCGCGCTCAGGCCCGCGCCAGTGCTGAACAAGCGGCCGAGATTAAGGGAATTGATGATGCGATCGCCGCCTTACAACTACAACTGCGACAGAAACGGGCCTTAGTGGGCCATTACCGCGAGCATCAACGAGATCCCTGGCGCGAGGAAATCGAGCAAGCTAAGGCCAAAGCCGAACATTACGCTGAACGGATTAACGAACTCAGTGGTGAACTCATCGTGGAAGTGCGATCGCTCAAGGAGATCGCCGATCAACTCAGTCCCCTCTACTGGCAATATGAAGGGAAACCCTTTATCACTGGCTTTAAGCGGGTGACGGTTCCTCATGTGCGCTCTGATGGTGCGGTCTGGAATGTGGTGAACCGGGTCGTTTGAGGAAAGATGAGTCAAGATTGAGTTGAGTCTGAGAGTTGCAACAAATTGTCCCGATTTTCGACATTTGGCACTCGAATGCGATACAACAAGGTTCGGAGTCCGCGAGTCTCATGCTTGAGTCCGATCTCTCTTTGTCTATTTTATTGGTCAAACCATGATCGAAGTCGAACAACTCCACAAACGCTACGGAACTACTCAAGCCATCGAGGATGTGAGTTTTTCCGTAGAGAAGGGGGAAATCCTGGGTTTTCTTGGTCCGAATGGGGCCGGGAAGACGACTACGATGCGGATCTTGACCGGATATCTGCCGGCCAGTTCCGGGACGGCTCGGATTGCGGGGTTTGATGTCCATGATCAGTCCCTGGAGGTGCGTCAACGCATTGGTTATTTGCCCGAAAGCCCGCCGTTATACCGTGAAATGACGGTTGAGGGGTTTTTGCATTTTGTAGCCCGGATTAAGGGCGTTTCAGCGGGCGATCGCCCCCAGCGGGTAGACCAGTCCATTGAGCAATGTGGGTTGAGCGATCGCCGCCAAAGCTTAATTCGCAAACTCTCTAAAGGCTATCGTCAACGGGTGGGGATTGCTCAGGCGATCGTCCATGATCCGCCGGTGATTATCCTCGATGAACCCACCGTTGGCCTCGATCCTCGGCAAATTATCGAAGTCCGCAACCTGATTAAATCCCTGGCCGGAAATCACACGATCATCCTCTCGACTCATATTCTCCCGGAAGTCAGTATGACCTGTAGCCAGGTGGCGATTATCAATCGTGGCCAACTCGTCGCCACCGATCGCCTCGACAATCTCATGGAACATCTGACGGGGGGAACTTACTATGATGTCGAAGTCGGTGGCGGCGTTGATGGGGTCGAAACGGCGATCGGGTCCTATCTTGGCTATCTCCCCAATCTGCGATCGGTCGATCCCCTTCCCCGCAACGATCTCCCCGAAGGACGCTATCGTTTCCGTATTACTGTTGAACCCGGTTCTGAACCCGGTTCCGAGATTGCAGCAGCTATCCTCGACGGTAAACTACAACTTCATGAAATGCGTCGCAGTCGCGCCAGTCTTGAAGATGTCTTCCTGCAATTGACGACTGAGGAGAATATGGGGGATACCCCTGATACTGCGATCGCCGAAGACGCTGAAACTGAGCAATCCGAAGCCGCTGTCAAGGAAGAAACGCAATCTGATGAGAGTGAACCTGACGAGACGCAAGCCGAAGATTCAGAGTCCAACCCAGATGACACCCCCGAGTCGAAACTCCCGTCGGATCACTAACCCCTTTTTTCTAACCCGCTCCCGTCCCCTATTAGTCTATCTCGAATGCGCCTAATTTTTGCTAATATCATTGCCATTTATCGCAAAGAACTCCAGAGTTATTTTGCTTCACCTCTGGCGATGGCGATCGCCGGCGTTTTTTGGTTAATCTCCGGGTTTTTCTATGTCACCATTCTCCTCGATCCAGAACGGGGGATTCTCGCCCAAGTTGCCGCCCAAACTGCGGTTCAGCAAGAGTTGGGAACTCCCCGCCCTCCCCTAGACGTTCCCTATGAGTTTTTGCAGTTTTTCCTAGGAACCGTGGCATCGTTATCGCTGTTTATTTTACCCATGTTATCCATGGGACTCTATGCCGAAGAACGGAAACAGGGAACTCTGGAACTCTTAGCCACATCCCCCGTTTATAACTGGACTGTTGCGACAGGAAAACTCCTAGGGGTTGTAACTTTTTATGTCACGATGATTGCTCCCTTACTTCTTTATGAAGCGATTACCTTCAGCGTCGCTGAGCCAGCCTTTCCCGCCACAATTCCCCTACTCGGACATTTAGGTTTAATCCTTCTGGCTGCCAGTGTCTTATCCTTGGGAATGTTTATTTCTTCTCTGACGGATAGTACAATTCTTTCAGCAATCCTTACCTTTGCTCTAGTCTTATTTTTGTGGATCGTCAATCTAATTGCAGCTAATGTTCCTGGGCCAGTAGGAGAGGCTTTAGCTCATCTGTCGATTCTTGAAAACTATAGCAATTTAATTCAGGGCGTAGTTGATGTGAGCAGTTTAGTCCTCTTTGCTAGTTATATCTTTTTAGGGATTTTTCTGACGGCTCAATCGATTGAAACCCTACGTTTTCAACAAAACTAATTACCAGCTTTCGTTTTTTTAAATCATGGTTAATATCCTTAAAAAATACTGGAATCTTCTCCTATGGTTAGGCTTATTTTTAAGTGTAGCCGGATTAACTAGCGGTGCTGTCGCTGGAGTTTGGACGCCGGTTCCTGCCTTACTCATTGTCGCAGGAGTCATCATCTTGGGGATTTGGCTGATTTACCTGGGGATGTTTCAGCGAGGGTTTTGGGCGCGGCGATCGACGGAGGCGGGAACCAACGCTATTTTTGCGACAGCGGCGGTTCTGATAATTCTCGTTTTGATGAATTTCTTGGCGGTTCGCGTTGGGGTTCGTTTTGATGTAACGGAAAGCCAACGCTTTACCCTCGCACCGCAAACTCAAACCTTAATTCGTAATTTAGAGGAATCGGTAAAGGTGTGGGTGTTTTCCTCGCAACCGAATCAGAAAACGGTGGATTTGTTGGAGAACTATCGCCGTCTTGCAGCCGATCGCTTCGAGTATGAATTGGTTAACCCGCAAGCGAATCCAGGATTGGTGCAGACGTTTAATGTGACTTCTGTCGGGGATGTGTTTCTCGAAATTGGCCAGCAGCGTCAATATGTAACGACGTTAGACTTAGAACCGCTCAGCGAAGCTCAACTGACTCGTAGTATAGCCCAACAGCAAGGGGGCGATCGCCTGACGGTATATATGCTACAAGGCCATGGAGAACCGGCGGTTTTGGCCGATGGGGAGGAATCTATTTCCCGAGCGGTGCGAGCTTTGGAAGAAAATGCAGCAGTGGTTAACTCTCTCAATCTCATTGAGCGTGGACCTGTCCCGGAAGATGCCGATCTCGTTGCGATAATTGGCCCCACCAGTCGCCTGTTTGAACCGGAACTGGTGGCGTTAGATGGCTATTTAGATGAGGGTGGCTCGGTGTTGGTGTTAGTCGATCCCAATACAGACCCCGGTTTAGAGGATTGGTTAGCGGCTTGGGGGATTCGGCTCGATGAACGGATTGCGATCGATCCCGATCGCTGGGTTCAAGGGTTTGGCCCGGCGGCCCCCCTGGTTCTTGACTATGGAACTCATCCGATTACTGAGGAGTTTGGCCAAAATTACACGATTTTTCCAGTGGCTCGTCCGCTGGAGTATGACACGGTAGAGGGGGTTGAGATGACCCCATTGTTATTCACCAGTGACGCCAGTTGGGCCGAAGCGACTCTCGAAGAGGGACCTGATTGGCAGTTTAATGCTGAGAGCGATCGCCCTGGCCCCCTCGTGTTAGGGGTTGCGGCTCGTCGAGAGCTGTCTGAAGCGGCTGAGTCAGCCGAGGTGACGGAACCGGTTGAGTCGGAAGATGAGCCGGGAGAGGCGGAGGAACCGCAAGAGAATGAGCCTGACGCGGGTGAAGACCTCGAAGAAACTCCTGAGACTGAAGAAACTCCTGAGACTGAAGAAACTCCCGAAGATGTAGAAACTCCTGAGACTGAAGAAACTCCCGAAGATGTAGAAACTCCCGAAGATGTAGAAACTCCTGTAGAAACTCCTGAAGATGTAGAAACTCCTGAAGATGTAGAAACTCCCGAAGATGTAGAAACTCCTGAAGACACTCCAGAGGAGACTCGTGAAGCGCGTTTAGTAGTAGTCGGGGATTCCGATTTTATGACCAATGCCTTTTTTGACGGACAATTAAACAGTGACTTTTTCCTCAATAGTGTCTCCTGGCTCAGTGATGAAGACAGCAGCGAAAGCCTCAGCATTCGTCCTCGGGATGTAGTCGATCGCAATATCATCATGACCCCGAGAATTGCCCGTTTATTGAGTTGGACGGCGTTGGTTACGTTTCCCATCATTGGCTTTGCAACCAGTGCTGTGCTGTGGTGGACTCGGCGTTAAACACGCATCGGGGGAGCAATCCATGACTTAGCCAACGACTAGCAATCTAACGACTATAAATGCAAAACAGAACGGGCTTTGGTGACAATTTCTTTGGGACGAAATGGCTTAGTCATATAAAAGTCAGCACCCATTTCAAAGCCTTCTTGTTTCTCTAACTCTTGTCCTTTTGCCGTTAACATAATGATGTAAATATCAGTCTGATTCCAGTCTTGCTTAATCGTCTTACAGACTTCCAATCCGTTTTTTTTAGGCATCATGACATCCAAGAAAACTAGATTAGGATGTTCCTGTTTGATGACATCTAAGGCTTCGAGTCCATGACTCGCCATGAGCAGCTCAACCCCTTCATCTTCTAAATCTTCCAGAGCTTGTTCTAACAAGATTCTAATATTGGGTTCGTCATCCACAATCAAGATTTTTAAACACATAGTATGTAACGAATCGTCAACGTCAGGCTGTCCGCAATTAAGATTTATTATCAGTTTTATTAGTGCTGATTTTACGAGACTGCTAAAATCAGACTTCTCCACCACAATAACACTCAAGAAGCGGATTTGTCAGCGATCGCCGCTACGTTTCGAGATCTCCGAGTAAGACAAACACGAGATGTTCGAGTCCTTTCTCAAACCGCAACGCCTGAACCGCCTCATGTTCTTGCAAAAATTCCGAGTCAATGGCGATGATATCCGGGTGTAGGGCCATGGCTTGAGCGACGCATTCCTGTTCATTTGAGGCTCTCGAAACCGTATATCCTTGAGCGGTTAGGACTTCAGAAATGACTTTGAGACTCGACGAATCATCATCAACCACTAAGACCTTTTTGTGAGAGGAACCTTGACAGAGTAAGGAGCCAACTTCTTTGATAAACCCTTGACGATCGATGGGTTTTTTCAAGTAGCGATCGACCCCAGAACGATAGCCGCGTTCGCGATCTTCGACAATGGAGAGAACTAAAATGGGAATTTCCATGGTTTGGGGTTCATTTTTTAAGACCGCCGCCACATCAAAACCATCGATATAGGGCATCATGACATCGAGTACAATCAAATCGGGACGCGATCGCTTCACCTGCATAATGGCTTCAACCCCATCTTTGGCCTGGCGGACGTGATACCCTTGAGCCTGCAATGATTGGCGTAAGAACTCCCGCACATGTTCATCGTCATCGACAACTAAGATGGTTTTACCGAGAGTATCTGCAAGGGTTGAAGGGGGTGTTTGCCCATGAACTGTGTGATTTTCGAGTTGTTGCATCAGGGGAACTAAACCGAGCCGTCGTGCAACGTCGGGCGTTTGACTTAACTTTGAGGGCGATCGCCCCAGGCTCAAATCTTCAACGGGTAAGGTAAAGGTAAAACGACTCCCTTGGCCCAACTCACTCTCGACCCAAATGCGCCCTCCATGATGTTCTAAAATTTGTTTACAGATCGGTAAGCCTAACCCCGTTCCTTTTGGCTTATCGGTGAGAGTTTCTCCCACCTGTTTGAACTTCTCAAAGACTTTCGGTAAGTCATCTGGGGCGATGCCAATGCCTGTATCTTTCACCTCAACTCGAATCTGAGCGTTCTCATAGCAGGCCCGACAGACAATCTTTCCGGCTTCAGTGAACTTAACGGCATTGGAGAGCAAGTTAATCACGACTTGAATCAGGCGATCGCGATCGCCGAGAATGGGAGGCAACTGCTCAGGAAACTCAGTCACCAGTCGAAGGTTGTCTCGCTCAAACAGAGAGGAACTGGCGGCGATCGCCTGTTCTAAAACCTCCAACACCGACAGAGGTTCTTGATCCCATTCGACTTTCCCCGCCTCCATTTTGGCGATATCCAAAACATCATTAATTAGAGTTGTCAACCGTTCGGCTTCCGAGACAATGATATTGAGGTTTTGTTGGACTCGCTCCTGATGGCGTTGGGCCTTGCGATCGCCCTGGGGTAACAGGGGAAAGATTTTATCCTCCAACTTCTCCAAGACAATTGAGGCAAAGCCCAACACTGAGGTTAACGGCGTCCGTAGTTCATGGGAAACCGTAGCGATGAAGTCGGTTTTCATGCGATCAACTTCTTTCTCTAAGGTGACATCACGAATCAGGACTACTGAACCGATATAAACCCTGTCAGACTCTCCGGGTAGGGTCTCCCAGACGGATGTGGCTAAGGCTTGGCCAATACGTTTTCCTTGTAACTGAACTTCGGCGGTAGCGGCTTGGTGGCTCGGGGTATCTTGTAGGTTTTGCAGTAAGCCATCGACGTCCATTAACCCCAACTCTTCACAGGTGTGGCCGACGACTTCGCCGGTGGTGAGATTGAACATTCGCCGTAAAACGGGATTAAAGCGGGTAATACGGCCGGTGGTATCCGTCACCAACAGGCCATCGGCCAGGTTATCTAAAATGGCGTTGAGATCCCCGAGGGCCTGTTTCAAGGCTTCTTCGGCCTGTTTGCGTTTGCTGATGTTCATCCCGGCTCCCCGATAGCCAATTAGATGACCCTGGTCGTCAATGCGAGGGATTCCTGTTGCAGCAATCCAAACGACTTCGCCTTGCTCGGTGACGCTGCGATATTCAAGTTGAAATGGTTGCTGATGTTCAACGTTGCTAGCGAAGCTCTCACGTAACCAGTTGAAATCATCTTCATAGACTAAATCAAAGGCATTACGCCCTAGGAGATCTTGGTGACGATAGCCTAAAACGCTCAGCGATCGCTCGCTGACATAGGTATAATGTCCCTCAAGGTTGATTTCCCAGAGATATTCCCCCACGGCTTCCGAGACATCTCGGAAACGCTGTTCGCTCGTTCGCAAGCTGAGTTCTGAGGCCCGGCGATCGCGGATATCCCGAGCAATGGCGGCGAGTCCTATGGGGTCTTGAGTCTGGGGATCATAGGTTACGAAGACGGTGTAATCAAAGGGAATCAGCTCATTGGTGAGCAGATGCCGAAAGTTAACTTCTCCGCGCCAAGAGCCGCTTTCTTCAATGGCCGCCAAGATGGTGTGTTGTACCCATTCATGGTCTTCGGGGAGAAAAAAGTCTTTGATGGTGCAATCTCGGGCCTTGGGTTTGGTGCGATCTTCGTCTGTTTCAGAGTCATCGTCATCAGCGAGGCCCACCAGCCGGCGTCCTGCTAAGTTAATGTACTGGGGAACGCCTTCAAAGGTGGCAATGCCGATAAAATCATTACTATTCTCAATAATTGAGACTAAGGACTGTAACTCTCGCTCGGCGTCTTTACGTTGGGTAATCTCATTCATCCAGCCAAACCAGATAATCGAACCGTCAGCTTGATATTCCGGCTGCGATCGCCCTTCGATCCATTTCAAGCGTCCCGATGGGGTGATCATACGCCATTCAAAAATCCAAGGGTTGCCGGTTTCGGCTGAGGCTTGGGTTGAGGCTTGGAGTTGCTCGAGATCTTCAGGATGGGTTAACTCAAACAGGATTGAGGCATCCTCTTCAATTGCCTCGCTGGGAACCTCAAAAAAGGCTTCAACACTGGGAGACATATAGGGAAAGCTGGCCTTTCCCTGGGCATCTATCCGGAATTGATATAAGGCTCCTAGGGCATTCTCTGCGATTTTTTGTAGTTGCTGCTGATTCTCTTCGTGCAGAGCTTGGAACAGTTCAGTATGTTGAATCGCTACATCTAAGTGGGAGGCAACTTCTCGCACAAATTCAACATCTTGTTTTGTCCAGGTTCGGGGGCCATGACATTGCTGTACACAGAGTAATCCCCAAAGTGTCTGTTCTTTAATCAGGGGAACAACGAGGTTGGCACGAACTTGGAACTGCCGTAAAATCTCTCGGTGACTATCACTGAGGTTGGCTGTTTCAATGTCAGCAACGGCATGGATTTTTCCTTGATGATAGAGAGTTGTATAATTTTCGCTAAAGGCGCGATCGCCGATGGTTTGGGTCATGACTGAGGTATAGTCGCGACTCACGTCCTCGGCGATAAATGCCCCTGCTTCATGGTTAGACTCGACTGAAAACTCGAAGACTCCCACGCGATCGGCGTCTAGGAGATGGCGAACTTCTTGGACAGTTGTCTGAAAAATTGTCTCTAGGTTTAATGTAGAGCGAATATGACGAATGACGTTAGACAATGCCTGTTGACGAGCTAAGTAGGTCTCTTCTAGCTCTGCAAGTTGTTGACGCAGTTGAGCGACTTCTGGGCTGGAATCTTGGAAGGACTGGGACATCTTACGTTTATTTGAAGTAGGGAATAGTCAAGTTTTTAGGAGTGATATAATTCGAGTTGAATCCATACCATACCTTTAAAGTTTACAATTCTGTATCTCACAAAAAGTCAACAAGAAATAACCTTAAACTGGTGGCAAAAAGTCAGGAAATGGCGAATTACTTAAAACATGATGTAGTTTTAATAGGATTGGAATCGAAAGAAACATTTTCTGGACATCATGGGCAGTCATGGTCTGTAGATTTGGGTTTTCTAGGCTTAATCGCTCTATTAGTTGTTGATAGTCATCAAATAGAGTGTTCGGGAAAAACTCTAAGGAGTTCGTCTGTCCTAGACTATGCTGAGGATGGGAGTTAGCTTGTGCGTTTGAGGTTGTGGGCGAATCGCCGAGATCCGGCCGCAGAGGAATCCAGATGCTAAACTGGGTTCCCCCTCCAGGGCGCGACTGACACAACAGTCGTCCATAATGTTTATCAACGACAACCTGGTGGCTGATGGCGAGTCCGAGTCCGGTTCCTTTTCCTAAGGCTTTGGTTGTGAAAAACGGATTATAGATTTGCGATCGCACCTCGTCACTGATTCCCGGCCCATTATCGGCAATTTCGACAACGGCCCAGCGGTCATCATGGAGTTGGGTGCGAATCCACAGGGTTGGCTGCTCAATTTGGGCCTCTTCCATGGCATCAATGGCGTTGGCCACGGTATTAATGAAAACTTGGTTGAGTTGTCCGGGGTAGCATTCGATGTCGGGTAAATCTTGATAGTCGCAGTGAATGGTGACTTCGGGGCGATCGCCTTTAGCTTTAATGCGATGGTTGAGAATCAGCAGGGTGCTATTTAGGCCGGCATGGATATCGGCTAGTTGAGGACGATCGCGATCGATGCGGGAAAAGTTTTTCAGGGATAAGACAATCTCCTGAATCCGCTCTATTCCCATTTTCATCGAAGCCATCAGCTTGGGTAAGTCTTGCTCTAAAAAGTCTAAGTCAATGTCTTCGATTAAGGTTTCAATATCCAGACTAGCTTGAGGATACTGTTGACGATAGAGGTGAATTAACTCTAATAAATCCTGAGTATAAGTTCGAGCATGATCGAGATTTCCGTTAATAAAGTTAACGGGATTGTTGATTTCATGGGCAATTCCGGCCACCATCTGGCCTAAGCTCGACATCTTTTCACTCTGAACCAGTTGAGCTTGAGCCTGTTGCAACTCTTCGAGGGTATCTTGTAACTGTTGCGCTTGTTTTTGGGCGCTGAGGGCGGTGTGGCGACTTTGTTGATAGAGTAGAGCTTTGTCAATGGCGATCGCCGTTTGCACGGCAAACAGGGTTAGTAATTTCAGATGTTCGGCTGTATACGCAATTCCTGGGTTATGAACCACCACCATCAGGCCAAGGCTTCGGGATTGAACGGTGAGGGGAACGCACAGCAGCGAGGCGATGGAGCGATCGCTGGGGGTTGAGCGGCGATCGCTGGGGACATCATTGACAATCTCGCCTTGGCCTTGTAGAAAAATTGTTCCTAAAATACTCTCATGTAATGGCAGTGGATTTGGCCAAGCTAGGGCAACTCCTTGCCGGGACAACAGTCGCAGTTTGCTGGACTCTTCATCTAATAGCCAAATCGCTGAACTGGTTGAGGGTAAGGTGTTGTCAACTTCCCGCAACACCAGTTGTGACAGTTGACTTAAATCTAAGCTGGCGGTGACTTGGGTCGAGAGTTCATAAAATAAGTCAAGTTCCTGATAGCGATCTAGCAACTCTCGGGCTAAAGAGGTTTTTTCACTCTGCTGACGCGCCAGACAGGTTATGACGTGATGCACCAGGTTAATATCGTCATGACTGTTGATCCAACCCAGAGTCTGACCGTTAACGTCAATCGGGCAAGCTGTGGCAGCTAGGCTAGACTGAGAATGCTTCCTTGTTTTGATAGTTGTTTTGGCAATAGCGTTGACGGTAGCCTTAGATTGTGGTACTAATTCTTCGCACTTGGTTGGAGCAACGGCTGTGAAGACCGTTTTGTGTTGAGTATCTTCAACGACAAACTCGATATTCAACTGGCGACTGAGCTGGTGCAGTGTTGCCTGGATATCGGTTTGACTAAAGAGTTTTTGAAGCAGCGATCGGCTCATGAAATCAGGTTAGCAACGGCATCGGGACAGGAGTATTCAAACTCAAAACAGATTTTAACGTCAGAGACTCAACCTGTTTTGGCCATAATAAACTCATTCTCAGGTTCTGAGTAGCTCCTTAATAACATTTGTTGCTGAAATCCGTAACAAAGTGTGATAGAACTTAACAGGGGTATTACAAAGGTTTTGACCATGACGCGCGCCGTTGCCCACAAACGCTACATGAATCAAGAGTTTGGACTCATCGCTGATTTTGATGGACCGATCGCCGATGTCTCCGAACGCTACTATCGGGTTTATCATGAATGTTTAGATCGGATGCAGGTGGACGATGGGACACTTCAGCGTTTCTCGAAGTCGGAATTTTGGGCGCTTAAACGCGCTCGGGTTCCTGAACGGACGATTGGGGAACGCTCAGGCTTGACGTCGGAACAGGCCCGAGAGTTTGCGGCGTTGCGCCGTCAGTTGGTGCATAGTCAGCCCTATCTCAAGTATGATCAGCTCATCCCTGGGGCGATCGCCGCCCTCGAACGCGCCCAAGAGGCGGGAATTGAACTGACGCTGATGACGATGCGTCGGGAACGGGAACTGGCTGAGGCCCTTTCTCGCTTTGATGTGGGGCGATTTTTTCCTCCCGAACGTCGCTATTGTATGGGCGATGATGCGGTGAAAACAGCGGATACGCAGGATAAACCCCGTTTAATGGCCCGAGCGATGAAGGAACTCCCCACCTATGCAACGCTGTGGATGGTGGGAGATACGGAAGCTGATGCGATCGCCGCCGCCAGTCAAGGAATTTGCTTTATTGGAGTTCTCTCAGGAATCCGCGATCGGCCCTCGTTAGCCGCTCACCATCCCCAGCAGATTGTCAACACTCTCAGTGATGCGGTCGATTTTCTACTCACGCCGTCGCTGGCCAATCGCTCCTAAATAGCAAAAGAGGGGCCGATACCCCTCTTTTATTTTTTGCTATATTAATTAGGACGATGCTAAGCTCCTAAACCCTTATTTTTAGGGATTTTTTTGTAGTTCGTTGTCCATGTTTAAGTGTCTGTTTTTACCTGCCACCTAACGTAAATAGCTCGATGTGAGCCAAAGGACAAAGAACGTCAGCCAAGCGGCGATGATTTCTGAGTCAAGTTGGGAACCGAGGACTGTTGCTAATTGGCCACCGAGAAGAATACCGACGACCATCGCCAGGAGGGTAAACAACACCGCCCGTCCGAAGCGCTTTTCCTTGCGATTAAGGAAATATAAACTGGCCCCAGCCGCGAGTGCCAACGTCACTGGAACGTAATCGGCACTAATCGCACTGACAACACTCAAGGCCGCAAAGATTCCCGCCGGAAGCAGGACATCTCCTTGACTCGGGGTGTCGATGGCCCCTTGTAACCAGTCTGGCATCCGATTTGATGGCGGATCAGGAAGGCTTTTCGGCGGTTGGGACATCATGCGTTCGGGAAAGCGGATGCCTTCAGGAACTTTGATTTTGCCTTCCTGACGTAATCGCAACCGATCCATTAGGACGGCATCGTAAGCCATTTCGATGCGCTCAACCGCCTGGCGATCGCCATTGAGGTCGATCAGCCGGCTACGTGCGGCTTGAATTTCGTCGAACGAAGCGTCTTCCGTGACTCCGAGCTGCTCGTAAGGACTCTGGTCGCTCATTGCCCAAATTATTAAAACGTGTCTTTCTACTCTATAGCTTAGCTTGAGTCTTGCGGTTTCGACAGACTTCGGCGCAAGTTTCTTGACGCTTTGCACTTCAACCGAGGAATTTGAGGGGAGATGGATTCTCTTAAATCCCCCATCTGCACCATTTTCAGCCGTTAGAGTCGGGGTTGAAAATTTGGCGATCGCCCAAAAATCTCTCCGGTCTATTGTTGCCGGGGTCAGGCTTCAGTACAATGTACTTAAATCCGCATCTAATCCCTGCGAACCTCCCATAACCTCGGCTAGAGCTTCAGGTTGCCGGGATGCGGTTGAGGTTCCACGGTCATACTCTTCGTGTTCACCCCACAGTACGTTCCTCGCTCATGGCTCGAACTAAACCCCCATCTAATAAAGTCTTAACCATCCGTCTGCCGGTGGGAGAACTTGAACGCTTAGAAGAGTATTGCTTGAAACGGGGGAAGACCAAAACTGATGTCTTGCGGGAGATGATTCGTAAATTGCGGGTCTAGGGGCTTGACAAATTGCACAAAATATGCCACAAGATTAGCTTGGGCAATCATCAGGGGGGTCGAGAGCTGCTAAAATGGCTTTGGGCTGTAACTTGTCTTTGAACCAGACAATGGGAACCGAGACATCATTGAGATTTACCCCAGCCTTAGCCAAGTTTAACCGTTGCGAGACCGCTAAAAGTAGAGGGCGATCGCTCCCCTGGCGGACTTGAGAGAACTTCTTACGCAAATACTCAGGCCGCCAATAGCCAACAATTTCGAGTAACACGTCTCGGCCATCAGGATGAATCAAGCGGAAATCGGGAACCATAACACTTCCCGGAATCGGGATTAAGTCAACTTCCCTCTCCAACCGCCAAGGAGTATCGAGCTTTTCCCAGCGTTGGGCGAAAGATTGTTCCAACATCGAATCATAGGCTTTTCCGGCCGGGTAATGACTCACCAGTCCGCAATCAGAATCGAGGCTAAACTGACCTTGAACCGTTCGTCCTGTGCGAGAGTCTCGTTGTTGTAGCGTAGCCTTGAGACTCCAGCGACTGACATGAAGCAAGGCCGGGAGAAGTTTAGCAATGGACAAACCGTAGCGGGTACTGGCTTTAAATAAGCTGGTGGGGCCATCAATGGTGATGGTAAAGCCGCAATCGGCATCCCCCTCAATATAAAACATCAAACTAAAGAGTTTGAGATAGCGAAACAAGAGTTTATATTGGCCCGGGACATTGCGATGAGCCTGAATCGTAATCTCGCTGGCTCGGTAAAAGATGCCCTGAACTTGCGATAGATTGTAATGATGTAAGAGGGCCTCGGGATCTGGGGCGTTAAATTCCGTCAGACGGCGGTTTTCTTGTAAATCCCCATAGAGTCCTTGGACAATAGTGGTGAGGGGAATCTCTCGTTCGAGTTCCCGGCTGAGTTCTTCGGCCAAGAGTTCTAGGGTTTTGAGGGTATTGTCGGGTTTGGGGAGGCGTTGGGCGGCGGCGGTAAAGACGCGCGATCGCAACTCAATCGGATCTAAGGGACTGACAATCTCAAAGGTACAATAGCGCCCTTTGAGCAGATGGGCCAACCCCCGCCGCAAGCGATAATCCGGTCGATCGCCTTCAAACGCTTTCAAGCGGCGATCGAGATCTCCGTGAGTCTCGTTGCGGGAAGCCTCAAACTCCGCGATCGCCGCCTCAGCTAACCTAAGATGAGAGATATCAAGGGGAAGTCGTTTAGGAATTAAGGTTTCACCCCGGCGGCGATGGCTGAGTAAATCAGTCGGTAACATAAAGACAATCCCCACACAAACTCGAACATACCCGTTTTAGCCTAGCGGTAGGATTGCCTATGGTGAAGGTTGATGCCATGATCGTCTCTCGCCTCATCTGCCAACTCTCAGTTTTGGAGTATGTCACTCTATGTCTGGTCTGCGATCGCGTTTCTACTTGAGCCTAATTCTCTCACCCCTAGTGCTGTTGGCCAACGGATTTTGGGGTTCCCCACCTCCTAGCTTGGCCCAAAACATGAACCTCGCGCAACTACAACCCCAGCAACAGCGACAACAGCAGCGACGACAACGGTTACGAGAGGGGAATGAACATCTTGTCAATCACGACTACGAAGCGGCTGAAGCCATTTTTCGGGAACTCTTGCAAGACTATCCCCAGGATTCTCTGCTGCGTTATAAATTGGGAGATGTTCTCTCGGCCCAATATCGCTACGAAGAAGCCAGTCAGGCCTATCAAGAGGCGATTCGACTCAATGAAGATCATGCCTTAGCCTATAACGCCTTGGGCAATTTGCGGGCCAATCAAGGACGACTCGACGAAGCCGTGTCTCTCTATAAACGGGCCTTAGAAATTAATGATAGCTATGTCGAGGCGATGCAGAATTTAGGGCGAGTTTTGGCCCAACTCGAACGATTTGCAGCGGCGTCAGAGGTGTTATCGCAGGCCTTAGAGATCTGGCTTGAGCGGGATGAAATCTGGAAAGCCCTAGAAGTTGCTAAACTTTTGGAACAAGTCAACGCACGTCGTGGACTGGTGTAAGGGAGAATTGAGTCAACTGTGAGAATTCCTCTTGAGCAACCCCGGAATTGGTCGGGCCTTCTCGGCTGGGGTCTACTAACATCTGTTGTAATTATGGCATCGGCCTTGATGGGTGCGATCGCCGCCTTAGTCGTTCCCGCGTCTCCCCTCGTGCAATCAAGTGGCCGCGAGAATCGGCAACAGGGACAGTTTGGCTATGAATTAACTCGTCCGGTGAACCTGTTGCTGTTGGGAGTTGATCGCGATCCTGAGTTAGCCGATGACTCCCCCGACTTGTTGGACGGCCGCAGTGATACGATTTTGGCGGTACGCTTCGATACTCAGGCCGAGCAGTTGAATGTTCTCTCGATTCCTCGGGATACGGAGGTTGATTTAGGAGAGTTTGGCTGGGGGAAACTCAATGAAGCCAATTATCTCGGTGGCGTGGAGTTAATGCAGGCGACTGTTGAGGCGTTACTTAAGGAGGTTGAGTTCGATCGCTATCTGCGGCTGAATAGTCAGGGATTAGTGGAGTTGGTGGATGTACTCGGGGGGGTGGAGGTGTTTGTTCCTTATCCGATGTCTTATCGCGATCGCACTCAGGAGTTGACCATTGAACTCGATGCTGGTTGGCAACGGTTGACGGGAGAGCAAGCGCAACAGTTTAGTCGCTATCGTCAAGGTCCGAATGGGGATATTGGCCGAGTGCAACGACAACAAATGCTGTTACAGGCGTTGCGCGATCGCCTCACGAGTCCAACGGTTATTCCCCAACTTCCGGCCATACTACAGATTTTGCAAAACTACATTGATACTAATCTTACGATTCCCGAGATGTTGGCGTTGGGGAGTTTTGCCCTAGAGATTGATCGCGATGCGTTGCGTATGGCGTTGCTTCCTGGGGAGTTTAGCGACGGACAAGATACAGGGATGAGTTATTGGAGAGTCGATGAGGCGGCGGGTGAGGAGTTGGTAGATCGCTTTTTCCAAGCCTCAGACTCAGGAGAGTTCATTGATGATGTTCGCCAGCAAACGGCCTTTGGTCGCGCGGAATCCTTAGCTGGCGATCGGCCCAGTGACAGCCAACTCCTGCTACAACCTCGGATTGCCCTACAAAACGCCACCACCGATCCTGAAGCGGTTGAACGGATGACCGCGTATCTGGAGGAGTTGGGCTATGAAGATATCTACGTCAGCGACGATTGGGGAACGGTTCATCGCCAAACCAGCATCATTGTCCAGACGGGTGATTATACGGCGGCGGAACGGTTGCGATCGCATTTAGGGTTTGGTGACCTTGAACCCCTCTCGACTGGGGATATTGGTTCGGATTTGACGATTCGTATTGGTTTGGATGTGAATCGGTTGTTGAATAGTGAATAGTGAGTAGTGAGTAGTGAATAGTGAATAGTGAATAGTGAGTAGTGAGTTTATCGTTCCTACGCTCTGCGTGGGAACGGGAGTTGGGGCGCTC
>CAZXWM010000004.1:25773-28560 GCA_964644215.1 uncultured Phormidium sp. | reverse complement strand
GACAAAAGTGCTGCCGCGATTGCGGTTCCCGCACGCTTCGCGATCGCCCTCGAAGTCGTCGCTGGGATGGTTGGCCGGACTAATGACCCAGATATCTCCGTGCATCTGGCGCACGAGGTCTCGGGCGATGGCCAGTCCGAGTCCGGTTCCGGGAATCTCGCCTTGAGCCTGAATGCCCCGGAAACGGCGCTGAAATAGGTTGGCTTGGTCTGGGGGCGGAATGCCAACTCCAGTATCGCTAATGGTCATGGCAACGCCCTCTCCGAGTCCATCTTGGTGGCTGGGGCGAACGTCGATGCTGATACGCCCTCCGCTTGGGGTGTATTTGAGGGCGTTGTCGATGAGATTGCCGGCCGCTTCGATGAGACCGCGACGATTGCCCGAGACGGGGGGTAAGGGATTGCTGAGAGTCCAGTCTAAGTGGAGTTGGCGATCGCCGGCTATGGCGGCGGCTGAGGTTAGGAGGGGGTCGAGAATTTCGGCGAGGTCGAGGGCGCGGGTCGGGTCTTGTGCCTCGGTCAGTAGGGGAAGTGACTGCTGCGGTCTGGGGTCAGTGGGGGAGTCTGGGGAGACTTCGTCGATGTCGGCGGATTGGGGTAAGACGAAGGGATGGCGATCGATCGCGCCTCGGAAGTCTTGGCACAATTCTTGCAGTTGCTGACTTTCTCGCAGCATGTTATCGGCATGGGAGCGGCGAGGATCGTCGCTCGGGAGTTGTTTGATGAGGAGTTTGCCGAAGATTTGTAGGGCCGTCAGGGGATTGCGGAATTGATGCAGCCAGTCATGGAGGAGGTCATGTTGTTGCTGTTGCAGGTGTTGTTGCTGTCGGTCACGGCGATCGCTCTCTTGCTGGCGTTGTTCGATGAGACAGGCTAGGGCGATGGTATGGGCGATCTGTTCGACGAAGTGGCGATCGCGATCGCTCCATGGCTGTTTGGCTCGGACTGTCACTAATAGCCCCACGGCAATGTTGTCGTGCATTAGGGGCATCACTAGCTGATAGCTGTTGTCGCGGCTTGGGTCGCGGCCGGGCAATTCGGCTTCGCTGTTTGGCTCCCCTTCTGCGCCGGCGGACTCAGGGAGTGGCGGGTTCCCTCGACGGCTGGCTGAGAGGGTTGATTTTTGTTTGGGGTGGATTTTGGGGCGATTGGGTTCGGCGGAGCGTAGCCCGATGGCCGCGCTACTCTGGCGATGGCGAGGGTCTGACGGGTCATCCCAGGCGACGCGGCGATCGGGCCAGGTTATGGCGGGTACTAATTTGTGGTCATCTCCCCCGAGAAAGGTCTCGGCGAGATACACCACTACTGGGGATGCTCCCAGGGTGGTCTCGAGTAGTGCCACTTGTTCTTGGCACAACAACATCAATTCGGAACTCATGGTTAATGCCAACTTTATCCTCAATGTAAGACTGCCCCTGAGTCCGTGACCATCAGCCTGTCACTCCCCCCTGGGTTCCCCCAAGAGCACCATTTTCTGAGAGCTTTGTTAAGGTTTGTAACAGGTTTATCGGGGGCGGGAACGCCCGAACAGCTTTCTACGCGGTGAATAGACCCTTAAAAATCACTGATGTAATTTGCCAAAAGCAGTTGAAAATCTTGTTAATATCTGATATATTTTGCTCGGTTTTGGTAACTATCACTACAACCCGTCGGCAAACAGAGGAGGTAATACACCTTGGCAAGAAGACGCAAGAGAAAGAGCCGTCGCCGTCAAGAAGGACGAAGAATCTTAGAACACGTGCCTCAGTATAGTATTGAGAGCGGTGAAGATAAACCCGTCACGGCTGCACGTAAGTATATCAAATCTGAGCAAATTGCGCCCCCAGCACTACTTTTAGTCAAGCGCAACGAGCATACGACTGACCGCTATTTTTGGGCAGAGAAAGGTCTGTTTGGCGCACAATACGTCGAAGAAAACCATTTTCTGTTTCCCAGTCTGCGGTTAGTGATTGAACAGCAAGAGAAAATCCAAGCTGCGACAACCCGTTCGTAGCTTCACTACGGGAACACCCTAGCAAGGTTTCTTACCGTGTTTGCTCTCGATTCGGTCTCTGGCTCACTCCCTGACTGGTTTCGGTTGCAAGTCTGGCATGGCCCGTTGTAGGGCCGCCAACTCGTCCCGATGACCGGTAATCGTGGCTATACTTCCCCCGGCTTCGGGTTTGGGGGAAGTTTTTTTGTCGGTGTTATTCGCTTCAACGGTAAGCGAAACCTGTTCCCGGCGATTAGCCTGTTTCCAATAGAAAACACCGGCTAGGGGGGAGAGCAAGACCAGGGCCATGATCCCTTGAGATAGACTGGGGACGAGGGTTGCCAGAACTAAGGCAATACAGAGAAAGCCGATGGCGGCTAAAAGACTGAGAAAAATAGCCAGAAACCAACTGGCGCGAACGTTTCCCTCGAAGGTGACACGGTTATCCTCTGGCTCAAATCCCACCACCTGATAGCGACGTTGACAGAGATAGTCTTTTAACTGACTTGAGAGATCCTCAGGAGGGCGATCGCTCCTTAGACGCAACACCTCAGTCCGATCCTTGACCGAGGCCCGAATGAAGAAGAAAAGTCCCACCGCCATGAGTAACGTAGGGATGGCGATCGAGTTTAACGAGAGTGTATCCATTGAGGCTGACCTGAACTTTACATAATTTTACAGTTTGCTGGGCATCCCTGTCAGCCGATTCGGCCAATCGGGTTTGGGGGAACAAGGCCATACAATACAATGTAAGGTAAGGGTCTTCGTTGCGACGGCCGACTGTGCTGGTGTCCCAGCAGGCGATCGTGTCAAATG